>NZ_JBWZNA010000004.1:0-252525 GCF_056725885.1 Acinetobacter sp. GRABPA_MV_2 | reverse complement strand
ATGCGTGAGAAAAATGTTTTAAGAGCTTATTCTTGGCTTAACTGTTTCAAAGTAGAATTTCTATGGATAAGAAAAGCGTCAAATTAAGGCGTTGAGAACTGTATAAGCATGTTATTGCTACTCAAAATTCACTATGCTATAGAATGAAAATAGATTTCTAATAGTATTATGGAAGAAAAACCTTATATCAGAGCCATAAAGCTGAAAGCTCCAGAGGGCTTGGACTGGGCCAGTTATCCCTATGTTATTCCAGCAGTAAATGATTTGGAAAATATTGAATTTCATCCTGATGTTACATTTTTTGTTGGGGAAAATGGTTCAGGCAAGTCCACTATTCTCGAAGCGTTGGCACTGGCATTAGGCTTTTCGGAAGAAGGCGGGACACGCAATGTTCAACTGAATACGGCTACCACCAGTTCTGTTTTGTATCAATCTCTACGCACAATAAAAAGCTATAAAAAGCCTCAGGACTATTATTTTTTAAGGGCCGAAAGTTTTTATAACGTGGCAACTTATATGAAAGAAATAGATTATCTGGCGGGTTACGGTGGAGATATACATACCCGTTCTCATGGGGAGGGATTTTTAAAGCTATTAACCATGAAGTTAAAAGGACAAGGTTTATATCTTTTGGATGAACCGGAAGCCGCTTTATCGCCAACCATGCTGATGACAACGCTATCAGTCTTAGATCGTTTATGTCGGGCACAATCCCAATTTATTATTGCAACACATTCCCCTATCCTTTTGGCGTACCCAAATGCAAAAATTTACCAGTTTTCGGAATCGGGAATTGAACAGGTGAGCTATGAAGAAACAGAACATTTCCGAGTAACAAAGGATTTTTTGAATAATTACCAAAAGAGATTAGCGCAAATTCTGGGTGAGCAATAAGGAGTAGAAGATTAATGCTTGTTTACTCATTATTTTTTGGTCATGATGCATTGAGTTAAAAGGGTCATTTACTTTTATTGTTTATACTTAAGGTATTGAAAAATATTTATTTTTTATAATTTTTTATCTTTGCTGCTTTTCTCCTAATTCCACAAGCCTATAATGATTCAGAATCATTCCAAATCTAATAAGGATATAACATGTCTACCGATCAGCAATTCCCAATACCCAATAATTTAGGTATCGCAGTTTATTCAAATAATGCAGAAGCTATTGGTAATACGCCTTTAGTTCGTATCAACCGTTTAATTAAAACTGGTGCAACTGTATTAGCGAAAGTAGAAAGTCGTAATCCTGCCTTTTCTGTGAAATGCCGTATTGGGGCTGCACTTATTGCAGATGCAGAAAAAAGAGGTGTGTTGAAAGAAGGCATGCATATTGTTGAACCAACTAGTGGTAATACAGGGATTGCATTGGCTTTTGTTGCAGCGGCGAAGGGTTATCCAATTACTTTGACTATGCCAGCCAGCATGAGTCTTGAACGTAGAAAAGTATTAAAAGCTTTAGGTGCTAATTTAGTTCTAACTGAACCGGCGAAAGGGATGAAAGGTGCGGTTGATGAAGCGGTACGATTAGCAACTGAGCAACCAGATGTTTATTTCTTACCTCAACAATTCGAAAACCCAGCCAATCCACAAATTCATGTGGACACAACTGGCCCAGAAATTTGGCAAGCAACAGGTGGGCAGGTTGATATTTTAGTTGCTGGCGTAGGTACTGGAGGTACGATAACGGGTATTTCTCGTTATTTTGAAAAGGTCCAAAATAAGCCATTGTACTCAGTAGCAGTTGAACCTGCTGAGTCTCCAATTATTACTCAAACCAAAAATGGTGAAAGTATTACGCCTGCACCTCATAAAATTCAGGGGATTGGTGCAAATTTTATTCCAAAAAATCTTGATTTAGATTTGGTTGATGAAGTCTTACCAGTGAGTAGTGAAGAAGCAATTCAATGGGCAAGAAACTGTGCAACTCAAGAAGGTATTTTGGTAGGTATCTCAAGTGGAGCTGCATTGGCTGCTGCAGCTAAAATTGCAGAGCGTCCTGAAAATGCTGATAAAACAATAGTTGTTATTCTTCCTGATAGCGGGGAACGTTATTTATCTTCTGTTTTATTTGAAGGTTTATTTGACGAATAAAATTAACTATATAAAAAAGCCCATTAATAGATGGGCTTTTTTTTATTTGATTTTAATTTATAAAGCACTTTTTAAAGTTTTCTGATGACGTTTCACAGATCGAGCATATTTTTTTGCTTTGTGTCGTGTCCAGAAGCTTCGCTCATATCCAGTCGGTCCCACATTATAATAAGCTGTTGCCTTGAACCAACTATCAGCTGACTGATAATAGTGATTCAAAATATAAGCACCACATTGAATATTAGTGGTTTCATCATATAAATTCCCCGCACAAGTTTGTTGCCAATAACTCGGAATAATTTGAGTTAAACCTACGGCGCCAGTAGGAGAGCGAGCGTTACTATTGTAACTAGACTCTTGCCTGATCACTGCTGCGAGTAAAAGAGGGGGGACATTATATTGGTCAGCACTTTGAATAATCATTGGAGATAGCCGATTGGCTGTGCTCGCTGGAACAGAATAAGCTTTTTGTAAGCCTGATGAGAGCTTATTAGAGCGCCAAGAAAATGAGCCACTGTTAGGTCCTAAGCTTGTACACCCTGTTATTATTGTCATCAATGCAATAATAAAAAATTTGAGACTAAAGCGCTGTAATTGTGATGGTTCAAAATGATCTTGAGCTAAAGATGAGGTAAGCAAAATACAAAACCAATAATCAAATTTTAAATGAAATGATGGTATTCAGCCGTACTTATCAGATCAATATAAGTTCTGTTGCTCAGCACATCTAAAAAGTAAGAATTTTGTATAATTAAAATGAAAAAACCCCGACATCCTGTCGAGGTTTCTTCGTATTCAGCTTTATGTAGCTAACTCCTGTCAACTACCGCTTCCTGCGTTCTTATTCTTCTTCAATGAGACATCCTGTCTCTCTATGATTTATATACTATGAAAAAATACTAAAGCTGAATATCCGCAAATCACCGCAAGTTTTGTACGTTTTAACTTACAGGCGTATTTTTTTCAACTTTCTTAAATATGATGTCGACTAATTTCTGGGCTATAGGAGCACAAATCAATACACTTGGGAAAGCTAATATCCATGCAATGATCCAAGCCGATAACCATAATGAAACAAAGTGATGATTTAGCCCTACAGCCTTGAAAGTTGAAATACCTGAAACTATAAAAGACATCATTCCTGATAAAATTAAGAGGAATAAAAGTTTCTGTGCTTTCATGGCCTTATATTCCTTGATAAGCATTTAAGGTCAATGCAAAATTTTCTCCAAATTGTTGAGCAGTTTTAATATCTCCTTCATCAAAACCATCTGCATTACTGCCAGGTTCAGCTTGAGCCATTAAGCCTGACCATGAACCGAGACGATTGGCTGCTTGCGTATAAGGAATGCCTTGGTGCTGTTCAGGCATGATTGGATTACCGACCCATAACATGCCGTGTTGCATACAAAAGATGAAAATCGAAATTAACGTCGATTGTTTATCACCAGCAGGAAGAGATGAAACGGTAAATCCAGCCGCTAATTTTCCTTTAAAACTTTGTTTTTTCCATAATGGACCAGTTGCGTCCATGAGTTGTTTTAACTTGGAAGATACACCACCTAAATAAGTGGGGGATCCCCAAATTAAGCCGTCATATTGGATGAGAATTTCTGGGCTGTTGATAATATCTTCAGTATTGAGTAAATCTGCTTTCATATTTTTATGGCTCAAAATACCAGTTTGAATTTGCTGAGCAATAAATTGGGTGTGACCTTGGCGGCTATGGTAAATAATGGCAACAGTTTTCATGAGCAGTCTCCTCTTTATTTAAATTTGAAATAGTTTTGCAGTGAGATATAAGCCACAACCAAAAACACTATGGTTTATCAAACTTTTTAGACAGTTCAAAAAAGGATGAAGTGTTTTTGATGAAGCAAAGCCACTACCCATCGCAGGTTGCATAATAAAAAATGGAATGAGGACGGTGACTACACCAAATAGAAGTGCTGAATAAAACTGAGGTTGGCTAAGCCAGGTTGAACCAATCATGAAAAGAAAACTCAATGCAAAGATAATCCCAACACTATAGTGAGCAATCCAACCCAATAAATATTCACCCTTAATTTGAGGGCTTTTTGCAATAGATTGATGGATGAGTTTCCCTTGAAATATCCAACCAACCCAGCGGCCGAGGAAGGCAAAATTTAAGGTCGGAATTTTGAACATCTTTAATATTAATAGCCAGATATCCATAAATATAGTTGCACCAATACCAAGACATAAAGCTTGAAAGAACAACGTAGAGATATTCATTTTACACCTTGCTTTTATACGTATGAAACGTGATAAATTTATTGTGCAAGTTCAAGTTCACTTGAAGTCAAGAGGCTATTATGGATATTGGTGAAGTTGCTAAAAAGGCAAAAGTCACAACTGCAACGCTACGCTTTTATGAAGAGAAAGGATTAATTAAATCGATAGGGCGGCAAGGCTTACGTCGACAATATGGCAAGCAGGTCATTGATCAATTGGCATTAATCTCTTTAGGTCGTGCTGCGGGTTTTTCCTTAAATGAAATCGCAACAATGTTTGGGCAAGATGGTAAGCCTGAGCTTGACCGGCAAAAATTAAAAGATAAAGCTCAACAATTAGAGCAAATGGCAAAGCGATTGCATTTTATCAGCCAAGGATTAGAACACGCTGCTGTATGTCCTGCCGAAAATCATATGGAATGTCCAACTTTCCAAAAATTTTTAAAAGCAGCAATTGCTGGAGAATATCAGCCAACAAAACTTTAAGCAGTTTTTAGCAAAGAGGTCTAATTTTTGAGGTTGTATTAAATAGTTGGTCTTGTCATATTTTCGCCATAAAGATTTCATCTTTTTGAAGTAAAAACTTCATATAAGCTTGATTAAATTTGCTTAATTTTTTACCAACTGTATAAAACCATGAGCAAAAAAACATTAGCGGTATTATTATGCTGTGCCAGTTTAGGATTGGCGGCATGTAATGATGATAACGACCAAGAACAAACTTCACCTACTGAAAACGTTACCGAACCAACCTTAATTTCTTTTGCTAAATTACCTGTAGAAACTTATGCTGCTGGTCCAGACTCTGGTGCATATGTGAAAGGTGCAAATGGAATTTATCCTCCATTTAAAGGTCAACCTGTACAAGGCTTTTCTGCTGCATTAAAAAATGAAGATGGCAGTTATATGGCAATGGCCGATAACGGTTTTGGAACTCAAGATAATTCAGCAGACTTTTTACTTCGTATTTATAAAATAAAGCCGGATTTCAAAACTAAAGCTAAAGGCACGAGCCAAGTTACTGTACAAAGCTTTATCCAACTGCGTGATCCGAATAAATTAATTCCATTTAATATCGTGAATGGTGATACAGCTGAGCGTTTATTAACGGGTGCTGATTTTGATCCAGAATCAATGCAACGTACTAGTGACGGGACCTACTGGATTGGAGATGAGTTTGGACCTTATTTACTTCATTTTTCAGCAGATGGCGTGTTATTAGATGCGCCGATTGCTCTGCCAAATCCGTTAAATCCGACTCAAGAATTACGTTCACCACAAAATCAATTTAATAAAGCGCAAATTAATTTTGTAGAACCTCTAGTTCAGCAAAGTGGTGGTTTTGAAGGAATGGCAATTTCACCAGATGGACAGTATCTTTACCCACTTATAGAAAAGCCAATTAAGTCAATTCGAGAAACGGAAAGACAATTATTGATTTCTCAATTTGATGTGAAGAAAAAAGCGTATACAGGGAAATATTATTGGTTCCAGCTAGACAGCAAGGCAACCAATATTGGTGACTTCCAACTCTTTAATGATAAGGAAGGCATTATTATTGAACGTGATGCAACGCAGAATAATTTAGGCGGCTATAAAAAATTAATTCGTATTAAATTGAATGAGTCAGGCCAGCTAGTAAGCCGTGAAGATTTAGTCGATTTAATTAAAATTGCTAACCCGAATATGCTGTATGGCGCAGCTAGAGCAGGGGATATTGGTACGGGACAGGTTTTTGCTTTTCCATTTGAAACCATTGAAGATGTGATTATTGAAAATGGCACAACGCTTACCGTTTTCAATGATAATAACTTCCCTGGTTCGACAGGACGTAACGCAAAACTGGCTGACGATAACGAGATTATTCAGATTCGTTTGCCAAAAGCTTTGTTCTAAGCTCTATAAATAAAAATTAAAACTGCGGCGGATTTTGTTCCGCCGTATTTATTGCAAGAATAAAATATTGAATAAACTTTAATCAAATTAATTTCTATATTGTTGTTTTCGCATGTTTTATAAACAGGGAAAATGAATGAAATTCATGTTAAAATGATCGGCTTTCATCTTTAGATGTCTCTCCTTCATCTGCTAGCCGAGATTCGCAAGCCATGTCTACTGCCTACACCATGCAAACTGCGCCAAAAGCGTTGTTTGATTACGACAAATATTGGGCGTCGTGTTTTGAACCAGCGCCATTTTTGCCGATGTCACGAGAAGAAATGGACCAACTCGGCTGGGATGCGTGTGACTTTATTTTGGTTTGTGGCGATGCTTATATCGACCATCCATCGTTTGTATCAGGTGTGATTGGACGTGTGCTTGAGGCACAAGGTTTCCGTGTCGGAATTATTGCACAGCCAGACTGGACTAATGTTGAAAGCTTCCGCGTTTTAGGTAAGCCAACGATTGCTTGGGGGGTAACCGCAGGCAATATGGATTCGATGATTAACCGTTATACGGCAGATCGTAAAATCCGTTCGGATGATGCTTATTCTCCAAATAATGAACCAAATAAACGTCCTGACCGAGCAGCAACAGTTTATTGCCAACGTTGTCGAGAAGCATTCCCTGATGTACCTGTGTTATTGGGTGGTATTGAAGGCAGTTTACGTCGTATTGCGCACTACGATTATTGGTCAGATAAAGTTCGTCGCTCGATTTTGATGGACTCAAAAGCCGATTTGCTCATGTACGGTAATGGTGAGCGTGCCATTATTGATGTAATGCATCGTTTGGCTAAAGGTGAAAAAATCCACGAGATTACTGATGTTCGTGGTACCGCATTTATTATTAATAAACATAACAAAGCATCAAAAGCAAAGTTTGTTGAAGTTGCGAGTAATGATGTAGATACAGTTGGGCGTGTTGACCCAATTATTAACCCATATGTCATGACAGAAGATATTGATGGCTGTGAGGTTGAAAAAGAAAAGGGTAACTCTTTAGCTCAGTATCAAAATTTCCAAAAAGAGATTGTTGCGAATCCGATTGTGCGTGAAGGCGACAAACTCGATGATGACACTCAAATCGTTCAATTAAAGCCAGCACCATCAAAAGCAATTAAACACAAATTACCACCACGAGAGTTGGCGGTTATTCGCTTACCTTCTTTTGAAGAAGTGGCGAATGACCAAGTGCTTTATGCGCATGCAAACCGTATTTTGCACCTTGAAACCAACCCTGGTAATGCCCGTGCGTTGGTGCAACGCCATGGTGAGCGTGATGTGTGGATTAACCCACCTCCAATTCCTCTAACTACTGAGGAAATGGACTATGTGTTTGATTTACCTTATGCACGTTTGCCACATCCTACTTATGGTGATGCGCGTTTCCCTGCATTTGATATGATCAAATTCTCGGTCAACATTATGCGTGGCTGTTTTGGCGGCTGTACGTTCTGTTCGATTACAGAACATGAAGGTCGTATTATTCAAAACCGTTCGGAAGATTCGATCTTACGTGAGATTGAAAAAATCCGTGATACGGCACCAAACTTCACAGGCATTATTTCAGATTTAGGTGGCCCAACAGCAAACATGTACCGTTTGCACTGTAAAGATCCTGAAATTGAGAAAAACTGTCGTAAACCTTCTTGTGTTTATCCGGGTGTTTGTCAAAACTTACATACCGATCACGCGCCTTTAGTACAGCTTTACCGTAAAGCGCGCGCTATTAAAGGTGTGAAGAAGATTCTAATTGGTTCTGGTCTGCGCTATGACCTTGCGGTACTCAACCCAGAATATGTAAAAGAGTTAGTACAACACCATGTTGGTGGTTATTTAAAAATTGCTCCTGAACATACCGAACAAGGCCCGTTATCTAAGATGATGAAACCGGGTATTGGTACGTATGATCGTTTCAAACAAATGTTTGACCGTTTCAGTAAAGAAGCAGGAAAAGAGCAATATTTAATTCCTTACTTTATTGCTGCGCATCCGGGTACTTCAGATTATGACATGATGCACCTTGCAATTTGGTTGAAAAAGAATGGTTTCCGTGCCGATCAGGTACAGACTTTCTATCCGTCGCCAATGGCAACTGCAACAACCATGTATTATTCGGGTAAAAACCCGCTTGCTAAAGTAGCTCGCTATACTGAAAAAGTTGATATTGTAAAAGGTGAAAAACGCCGTCGTCTGCATAAAGCTTTCTTGCGTTATCATGATCCAAACAACTGGCCATTACTTCGTGAGGCCTTAAAAGAGATGGGGCGTGCAGATTTAATTGGTAATTCGAAGCAGCATTTAATTCCGACTTATCAGCCAAAAGGCACAGAAGGGGAATATAAGTCTGCTCGTAAGAAAAATTCGTCTACAGCAGGTGATTCGGTTAAACGAAATAACCAGCAAACGAATAATCATTCGAATCAGAAGCGTCCACAAAAAGGACAGGTTCTAACGCAACATAATGGTTTGCCTCCTCGTGAAACAGGTGAGAAGAGACCGTTTGGTGGGAAAAGTAAACCAAAGTCAAAAGCACGTGGATAATGATAAAACAGGCTCTTAAATAGAGCCTGTTTTGTTTTTTATGACACTATTTAAATCGTATAATGAGATTTTTTAGGATTTAAAGTACAAAAAACGTAACGAATAATGAGAAATAGCTAAAATCTGACGAGCTGCACTTGATTGTTGTTGACTCTATGATTATAAATAATGTGAGGGTGGCTAAATTTAAGCCAAGCTTGATAACTACAAGTGAAATTACTAAGTGAACCTTTTAAAAAACGGCTGTGTCGTTATCAATTAAAACAAAGTGTGATCTAGCAAAATCATTATAAAAAACTTAAAGGATTAGACCCATGTATTATTTAATCACGATCTTATTACTATTTCTGGTTGTTGTTATGGCAGTGAAAAGTCTGTCACGAAGGCATCAACATGATAGTGCTTTAAAGCGCCGTGCAGTGTTAACTAGTCATGAGCAAATGACCTTAACCAGACTACAAACAGTTTTGCCCAAATTTACAGTATTGGCACATGTATCCTTTGATGCATTATTAACTACAAAATATGCGCATACACGTCGAAAATATCAAAATATGGCAGCTGATTTTGTTGTACTTGATCAAAATTATCAGGTGGTTGTAGTCGTTGTTCTGGGGGAAAACGGTTTACGCCGAGCGCATCAACAATATGAACGTCGTTTATTACAACTGGCTGGCTATCGTGTGTTGCATTATAGCGGTGTGCCTGATTATCATGACTTAAGAAGAGATTTATTGAGTCCTGAATCAGAGCTGGCAACTTTACATGCGACACCGCAGCTAGAAAGAATGTCAAACGCTTTTGTGAAGTCTTAGACGCTATACCTAGATGTCATAGCAATTTAATTTTAGGACTCATTAAAGAAGATTTGAATAAAATGCTGAAATTAAAACTTCTAAAAAACATAAAAAACAGAGCACTATCCTAATCAATATTGCTCAGTTTTTATTGATTAAAATCAATGAAAATTATGGAAGGACCGCAACAACCGTCATTTCTACAAGCACGTCTGGTGCATAGAGTTTTGATTCTACACATGTACGTGCTGGTGGGTGCCCTTCGCTAATCCATGCATCCCAAACCGCATTCATTGCTGCATAATCTTTTTCAATATCTTTTAAAAAAATCATGACAGAAAGGATATGGGTTTTATCTGTGCCAGCTTCTGCCAATAGGCGGTCAATATTATCTAAAGTTTGTTGAGTCTGTCCTGTAACATCTACGCTTGTATCATCTGCGAGTTGCCCAGCTAAGTGTACCAAATTACCTGAAGTCGCAACTTCGCAGTAGCGTGAAGTAACGTGTAAACGCTTTACCGTCATAAAATGCTCTAATGTGGTTTTATTTAATAGTTTTGATTTTATGAAGAGTTGCTAGGTCGGTGCAAGCAAGTCGAAAAGAATTTCAGTAGATTATTGTGATGAAGGGATATCTAAGCCATGTATCAGAAGAGCCCTGCAATATTCGGATTTGGTCGTCACGCCAATCACAGGACGATATGCCGAAAGTAAAGGTTGCTCTGGCATGTTGCAAATACATGGGTAATGAATATGCGTTGATTAGGTTACTCTAAAGTTTCAGTAAAAGGGAGTCTATTTTGTTTAAAGTTTGCTCTTTTGGGTGAAAAGTAGTCAATTACCAAAGGTTAAGCTGGAAGTCGTCCGCTTGTGTCTGTAATTGATAAACGCCTATACCAATCAGGCGAAACTGGAAATGTTCGGGAATCTGCATTTCATTTAATAATAAAAATAAAACTTGAATTAAGTCTTGTAGTGACTGGATAGGCCTTTTAAAGCTTTTACTATGTTGTAAAGTTTGAAAATTCTTGAGCTTAAGTTTGATATTCACACCACGTGCATTGAGCTGTTTTCTCTCTAGTGTTTGCCATACTTTTTCGGCTAATCCCTGCCAATAGGGCTGGCATTGAGCCAAAGTAAAATCACTGTCAAAAGTTGTCTCTTTCGAAATTTGTTGGCGAGCTCTTTCAGCTTGAACAGGTCTATGGTCAATGCCCTGAGCATATAGATAGAGTTGTTGTCCATATTTACCAAAGTGATGAACTAAAACAGCTTCTTCAACTTTCTGTAAATCACCTAAGGTATGTAGCTGAAGCTGTTGTAATTTTTCCTGAGTGACTTTACCCACACCAGGAATCTTTTTAAGTGGAAGGTCTTGAATAAAAGTAGCAACTTGCGAAGGTTTGATTACACATAAGCCATTAGGTTTGTTCCAATCCGAAGCAATTTTTGCCAAAAACTTATTTGGTGCCACACCTGCTGATGCAGTAAGCCCAGTTAATCTAAAAATATCTTCTCGAATGTGCATAGCAACTTCAGTTGCACTCGCAATCTGTTTTAGATTTTCAGTGACATCCATATAAGCTTCATCTAAAGATAAAGGCTCAATAAGTAGCGTATATTGCTGAAAGATCGAGTGAATTTGAGCAGAGACCGTACGGTATTTTTCAAAATTTGGTTCAATAATGACAACTTGAGGACATAATTTTCTTGCCTGACTCATCGACATAGCAGAACGCAAACCAAATTCACGGGCAGGGTAGGAGGCCGCAGCAATTACAGCGCGCGGATGATGCGAAGATATAACGACAGGAAGATGCTTTAGATCAGGACGCTCTCGCAATTCGACCGATGCATAAAAGGCATCCATATCGATATGAATGATTTTGCGCATATTATTGTGCTTTCACGATGCCTTGCTGCTGTAAAAATTGATGCCACTCTTTGACTGAACCCTCATAAACATTGAGATCTACAGACTTTGTGATTCCTTCAATTTTACCCTGATTACTATGCTGCCAAAAGAGCCATTTTCTTTTGTCTTTCAGCTCAGGTTTTCCTTCGTAATCTCTGACCCAAAGTGGTGTATTAGGGAAACTTCCTATTAATACAATATGGTAAAAAGTTTTGGAAATATAAAAGATAGGCTGTTTGCCATAGTGCTGTTTTAAGCGGTCATGCATGATGCCTATTTCTTTAAGTAATTGTTCTTTGGTGTGCGCATTAATACAGTTACCGTCATATTCTAGATCGATAACAGGAGGAAGGGCATCGGCTTTGTTGGGTACAGTCGCAATAAAGTTATTAGCTTGCGTTTTACCATCACGGCATAGACGATAAAAGTGATAAGCACCTACATGAAACCCATGTTCACGTGCCTTGAGCCAATTTTCCTGAAATTTTGAATCTTTGTAATCACCACCTTCGGTCGCTTTTAAATAGACGAATTGGAATTTTTTCGGTGATATTTTTTTCCAGTTAACATCACCTTGATGATGAGAAACATCGAACCCTTGCACCGGATAATCCTGCGCAACGGCTTTTTGTTGATAGAACAGACCAAAATAAGCTAAGACTCCCATAACACAAGCTAAGCCAATTCCGATTAGGGTATTGTGCCGTGATGTGAAAAAAGTTTTAGCCAGTTTGCTCATTCAAAACTCGTTAAAATTTGAAGTCGACATCATAGCGTGATTCGCGAGCGAGAAACTATGCTAAAAATGCAACCGCTTATACAGACGCATCCTTTGGAATTTGCCAGAAAATAAAAGCAGTAATGACATTGATACAACCGAGACAAATGAGAGTGACATGAAACGCTGTTGTCACGTGGTCTGCACCATAATATTGAGTAAAGATATTAATGAGGGTACCTGCTAGTGCTACACCAATACTCATTGATAGCATCATGATCATCGATAGGAAACTATTACCGCTACTTGCATCTTGTTGAGGCAAGTCTTTCAAGGTTAATGTATTCATGCCAACAAATTGCAGTGAATTTAATGTGCCAAACAAGAAAAAGTGTAAGGCTCTAAACCATGTTGGAGTATCGACGGTCATGATTGCAAAAGAGGCAATACATAGCCCAACTAATGTTGTGTTAATGAGTAAAAAACGTCGATAGCCAATTTTTTGAATAATAGGTCTGACAATTGGCTTTGAAAATAATGAGCCCAAGACCAATGGAATCATCATTAAACCTGCAATAAAGGGTTCAAAACCAAAAGCGACCTGTAGCATGAGTGGTAAAACAAAAGGCAAAGCATTACCACCAAAGCGAGCAAAGAAATTACCTAAAATACCAATCGCATAAATTTTGTTTCTAAAGAGTCGGCTACGAAATAATGCATTTTGATGAGTATGTGAATGATAGGCATACCAAAGCGTTGCGATTATTCCGACGACTAATAGCGAAATACTAAACCATTTTGAATATTCAGGTGAGGCTAGATGTTCGATCCCTAAAGACCATCCGATCATGGCTACAACTAACAAGATGAAGCCACCCAAATCAAATGTTTTGACTGAGGGTTCCTTTACATTTGGCATGACTTTCAATGTCATTAATATGCCAAGTATGCCCATAGGAATATTGATGAGAAAAATCCAGTGCCAAGTTGCAACTTCAACCAACCATCCGCCCAAAGTTGGACCAGCCAAAGGCCCGAGTAAACCTGCAAGGCTCATTAAGCTCATTGCAGCTAAGAACTGAGTTCGAGGAATAATTTTTAAAAGTGATAATCGGCCAACAGGAAGTAGTAAGGCGCCGCCTATGCCTTGGATGACTCGGAAAAATAACAGCTCATTGAGACTCTGAGAAAGACCACAACCTAAAGAAGCCAGAGTAAAGATTACGATTGCCGACAAGAAAATATTTCTAACACCAAAGCGGTCTGCTAACCATCCACTTAGAGGAATGCAGGCAGCAACCGATAATACATAGGCCACCACTACACTATGCATGCGTAAAGGATCTTCATTTAGATGATGAGCCATCGCAGGAATAGCAGTATTTACAATGGTTGTGTCCAAGGCCTGCATAAAAAAGCCAATAGAAACCAAAAGAACGAGTAGTCGATATTCAGGTTGCAAAGCTTGGTGTGTCGGCGTGGCATTCATAACATTTGAAAATTAACGTTTTGGTCTAGTGTAAAACAAATTGAATTTAAAAGAAGTAAGCCAATGTTGAATACCCCTTTACTAAATCTAAGTTCTTTTGAAGGCAGAGGTGAAAATAGTTAAAATAAAAAAAGCGGCAGAACCGCTTTTTAAATAGAGTAGGTGGACAACTAGACAACAAATCTTTTTGGCATTTTTAAGTTTTTAATGACGTTATAAATTTGGTCAACATCATCACAGACAATTAATTTAGCTCGGTGCTGAAGGGGGAGGAAACCTTCTTGTACTGCATGGTCCAATTGGGCAATTAATGCATTATAAAAGCCATTTACGTTATATAAAATCATGGGCTTTTGGTGTTGGTTGAGTTGGCCCCAAGTAGCAATTTCCAATATTTCTTCAAATGTCCCTAAACCACCTGGTAATGCAATGAATGCACTCGCGCGTTCTGCCATCATGGCTTTACGTTCGTGCATAGTTTCGACCACATGTAATTCAGTTAGACCTGCATGTGCGACTTCATAATCAAGCATAAATTCAGGGATTACACCGACAGCCTCTCCGCCGTTTGCGAGAACGCTATCTGCGACTTGTCCCATTAAGCCGATACTGGCACCGCCGTAGACTAAACCAAAACCTTGGTCAGCAATTCCATGAGCAAGTTCAATTGCTTTTTCTCGGTAAATTGGATTATTTCCTGCACGTGAACCACAATATAATGCAATAAGAGGTTGTTTTGTTTTTACAGCTGTTATTGGTGAATCATTTACTGCCATTGTTAATACGCTATTCATTGCTTTATTTTCACCTTATCACGTTCATATTTCTTGTCTACACTAAGCAAAAGATATGACAACTTTATAAGCAGATTTATAAGAAAGAGTCATGTTTTGTATGGGTTTGGTGAATGCTAATCATGAACAAATAAAAATGATGAATTTATGTTAAATCTTGCCTATACTAAAAATTCGTTTAACAACATATGAACAAATATGGGTAGTGGTTGTAGTCGCTCCGTTTTAATTTCTTGTCTTAAAAAAACATTTTCCTCACTTTGTGAAGGCGCGCCTGTTGTGTTGCCAAATAAAGATAAAATTCAAACAACACAGGAGCAGGATCGATGATCTTTGAATGGATGTCTGATCCGTCTGCGTGGGTGGGTTTAGCAACTTTAATCGTTCTTGAAATTGTATTGGGGATCGATAACCTCGTTTTTATCGCGATTTTGGCTGAGAAATTACCGCCAGAGCAACGAGCTAAAGCCCGTATAATCGGTTTGGTGCTCGCGTTAGGAATGCGTCTTGTACTCTTAGCCTCGATTGCTTGGGTCGTGACACTGACTGAGCCACTCTTCCATATTTTTGATCATCCATTTTCTGGTCGTGATTTGATCTTGTTGTTCGGTGGTGTGTTCTTATTATTTAAAGGCACCATGGAATTGCATGAACGAATGGAAGGAAAACAACTCCATAAAGAAGATAATCCTGTTCATGCAGCGTTCTGGATGGTTATTGTCCAGATTGTTGTACTGGATGCCGTATTCTCATTAGACAGTGTGATTACAGCTGTTGGTATGGTGAAAGAGCTGTCAGTGATGATGGTTGCGGTTGTTATTGCGGTCGGTATCATGTTGTGGGCATCCAAACCCCTCATGGACTTTGTCAATAAACATCCAACAGTTGTCATTCTATGTCTTGGCTTCTTGATGATGATCGGTTTCTCTTTGGTCGTGGAAGGTTTTGGTTTCCATATTCCGAAGGGCTACTTATATGCTGCAATTGGCTTCTCAGTTTTGGTGGAAGTTATCAATCAGAGCATGCGTCGCAATCAGGAAAAGCTAGTTACAACCACAGACTTGCGTTATCGCACTGCCTCTGCGGTTTTACGTATGTTAGGCAGCAAAAACAGTGGTTCTTCAGATACTCAATCTTCTGATAAAGAAGATGTATTGGCGACGCAAGCTTTTGCAGATGAGGTTTTTGACGAAGAAAATGGCGCTTATCACAGTGTGCTTGTACAAGGTGTGCTTGGTTTATCAGAGCGCCCTGTAAAGTCTGTTATGACTCCACGCCCTGAACTTGAGTGGATTGACTTAGACGATGAGCCTGAAGTTTTAAAAGAACGTTTAATGTCGATGACACATTCTCGTTTGATCGTTGCACGCGGTGAACTTGATAATATTGAGGGTATTGCGCTTACGCATAAAGTTTTAAACAACTTTATTGAAACAGGGGTAATTGATTTCCAAAAGCATCTACGTGAACCTGTGATTGTGCATGAAAATGCTCAAGTGCTTATGGTGATGGAGCAATTGCGTCAAGCACCTTTGCAAATGGCGATCGTATTAAATGAATATGGTTCCATCGAAGGTATCGCAACACCAATTGATATTTTAGAAGCAATTGCTGGTGAATTCCCTGATGAAGATGAGTTAGACGCTGCTGCTGAAAGCTTGGCAGATGGTTCATTAATGCTTGAAGGTTCGACTGACATTCGCCACGTATCACTTTTATTAGGTCGTGATCTCGTTGACGAAAGTGAACAGTATTCAACTTTGTCTGGCTATTTGTTGTTCCATTTAGGCCGTTTACCGGAAAATGGTGAAGCTGTTGAGGCGGATGGTTATCGCTTTGAAGTGATTACCATGGAAGGTCATAAAATTGAAAAAGTTCATATTGTTTCTATCGAACAAGATGAATCAAAAGATTAAATGATCTTTTAAGTCTAGAAACATCATAAAATAGCTCAACTCTGAGCTATTTTTTATTTGAGAAGCACTAAATGACCCAACAAACTTGTCCATGTGGAAAAGGCAGCTATACACAGTGTTGTGAGCCTTTGCATTTAGGCACAGCCAAAGCACTAACGGCAGAGCAGCTTATGCGTTCACGTTATAGCGCTTTCGCATTACAGCAAATTGATTATATTGTGCAAACGACTGCTTTAGGGCAGCAAACAGCACTTGATAAAGATGCTATCGCAGAGTGGAGCAAACAAAATCAATGGTTGGGTTTAGAGGTGGTTAACGCCAACGAAAAATTAGATAAAACCCATGCACAGGTTGAGTTCAAGGCTCATTATCATGATGGACAAAAAGCCCAAATTCATCATGAGGTTTCACATTTTGTTTATCACCAGCAAAAATGGTTTTTCCTCGACCCAACGGTTGATATGAAGGTCACGATGAAACAACCTTGTATATGTGGTTCAGGAAAAAAATTTAAGCAATGCTGTGCACAATTTCTCTAAGTTTATCTTAAAATACGCCCACTGTTTGGCCTGAGGGAAAGGGCGATGTTACTCACCGTTATTTATATTATTGCGATTACTGCGGAAGCCATGACAGGTGCATTATCTGCTGGTCGACGGAGTATGGACTGGTTCGGTGTCGTACTGATTGCCTGTGTAACTGCTTTAGGTGGTGGTTCTGTGCGAGATGTATTGCTTGGTCACTATCCTTTAACTTGGGTAAAACATCCAGAATATTTGGTTCTGACCTGCTGTGCTGCATTTGTCACGATTATTATTGCCAAATGGATGCGTCATCTACATAACATCTTTTTAGTACTTGATGCTTTAGGCTTGATTGGTTTTACAATTATTGGTTGCCAGATCGCCCTACAAATGGGACATGGTTTTGTCGTATCAGCAGTAGCTGGGGTGTTGACTGGAGTATCTGGCGGTATTTTACGTGATATTTTATGTAACGATGTCCCATTCGTTTTTCGTCGTGAACTCTATGCGAGTATCTCTTTTGTGGCAGTCATCTGTTACTGGGTCTGTCAGGATTTAGGATTAAGTTTAGAGCTAACTGTCATTTCAACCTTGGTTTTTGGTTTTACCTTACGTCTGATTGCAATTTATTTTGGCTTAGAAATGCCTAAATTTATTTATAAAGATGATGATGCAGAATCGGCTTCTTCAACCGACGAACATTAATCATGCAGAATTCGATGTGGGCATGATATAACAATTAAATATATTGTCTTGCTCACTTATTTTTCCAGTAGAGTTTTTCCTATGGATCTGGTTTCACGTATACAAAATCTTCCAATTGGCAAATTTCACTACACACTATTGTGGGTGGTTGGTTTAGGTTGGATGTTTGATGCGATGGACACTGGTATCATTGCTTTTATCATGACAACGCTTGTTAAAGACTGGGCATTAACACCAGCCGAAAGCGGTTGGATTGTGAGTATTGGTTTTGTAGGAATGGCTATTGGTGCTGTTTGCTCAGGGGCGTTAGCAGACCGCTTTGGCCGTAAGACAATATTTGCTGTTACCATGGCGATCTATAGCATTGCGACTGCCTTATGTGCTTTTGCTCCAGACTTAAAGTGGTTACTAATTTTTCGTTTTATTGTTGGTCTTGGACTTGGTGGACAGTTACCCGTTGCAGTGACATTGGTGAGTGAATATATACCTGCACATGTACGTGGCCGTTTTATCGTACTACTCGAAAGTTTTTGGGGGTTGGGCTGGTTAGTTGCTGCACTCATTTCTTATTTTATTATTCCTAAATTTGGTTGGCATATTGCCTTTCTTATGGGTGGCCTCCCACTGATTTATATTTTAGTAATTTGGAAAAAACTCCCTGAATCGATACCTTACTTGATTAACCGTGGACGTGTTGAAGAAGCACACGTCTTAGTTCAAAAATTAGAAGCTCAAGCAGGCGTTCAAATTGTTCACCACATTGAAGTCGTGCCTGTAGCCATGCGACAAAAAGTCTCTTTTAAACAACTTTGGAGTGGTCAATTTGCTCGTAGAAGCTTAATGCTTTGGCTGATCTGGTTTGGAATTGTGTATTCCTACTATGGCATCTTTACATGGCTACCAAGTTTATTAGTGAAACAGGGCTATGATATTGTCAAATCATTTGAATATGTGTTGCTTATGATTTTGGCTCAGCTACCGGGTTACTTAGCAGCAGCATGGTTTGTAGAGCGTTTAGGTAGAAAAATTACGCTCGCTGCGTTTATCGGTTTTTGTGCCTTGTCTGCATATTTCTTTGGACAAGCCGATAGTGTAAATAGCATTATGTTTTGGGGCTGTCTCATGTCATTCTTTAATTTGGGTGCGTGGGGCGTGTTATATACCTATACACCAGAGCAATATCCAGCCAACATTCGGGCTTTTGGTTCAGGCTGGGCATCGGCAATGGGGCGTTTAGGTGGAATTTTGGCACCGATAGTCGTCACTCATATGATGGTTTCCAAGAATGGGTTTAGCCATGTTTTTATGATGTTTACTATTGTTTTACTTTTGGTTGCAGCTGTAATTTTAATATTAGGTGAAGAAACCCAAGGTAAAAGACTAGAATCGATAGGCCTCTAGTTTGCCTAACTTTATAGCAAGTAACTAAAAATATAGAGAGATGAGACATAATTTGACGCTCAGGTGACAGAGTCCCTCTTGTGTCTGTAACATAGCCCACTTAGCATAAGACTCACTTAAAATAACGACTGATTTGGAAGATAAGCTGACTATGACCAGCCTTGCGCATCAAGCGACAGAAAACCGCTCTGTAGCCGAATTTACTGAACAGGCTTACCTGAATTATGCCATGTACGTCATCATGGATCGTGCATTGCCACATATCAGTGATGGCTTAAAGCCTGTACAGCGCCGTATTGTCTACGCCATGAGCGAGTTGGGCTTAAAAAGCAGTGGTAAGCCAAAAAAATCGGCTCGTACTGTGGGTGACGTACTTGGTAAATACCATCCGCATGGTGATTCGGCATGTTATGAAGCCATGGTATTGATGGCTCAGCCATTTAGTTATCGCTATCCTCTAATTGAAGGTCAAGGGAACTGGGGTTCACCAGATGACCCTAAATCGTTTGCAGCGATGCGTTATACCGAGGCAAAACTTTCTGCCTACAGTGAATTATTGCTAAGTGAGTTAGGGCAAGGTACGAGTGAATGGCAAGATAACTTTGATGGTTCTTTAAAAGAACCAATTACCTTGCCGGCACGAGTTCCTAACATTTTGCTTAATGGTACAACTGGTATTGCGGTTGGTATGGCGACCGATATTCCGCCACATAATTTACGTGAAGTGATTAAAGGGACAATTGCCTTAATTCGTAACCCGCAAACATCAGACGAGAAATTAGCTGAATATATTCCAGCGCCGGATTTACCAACAAAAGCTGAAATTATTACTCCGCCAGAAGAATTACTCAAAATCCAGACTACGGGGCGTGGTAGTTACCGCATGCGAGCGGTTTACACTATTGAAAAAAATGAAATCGTGATTACGGAATTACCGTATCAAGTATCGGGCTCGAAGGTAATTACTCAAATTGCCGATCAAATGCAGGCTAAAAAGCTGCCTCTAGTGGTGGATGTGCGTGATGAGTCAGATCATGCCAACCCAACACGATTAGTGATTGTACTTCGTTCTAATCGTATTGATGCTGAAGCAGTGATGAGCCACCTATTTGCAACTACGGATTTAGAATCGAGTTATCGTGTTAATTTAAACATGATTGGTGAAGATGGTCGTCCTCAGGTTAAGTCGATTCGACGTATCTTACTTGAGTGGATTGAAATCCGTAAAAAAACGGTTACTCGCCGTTTGGAATATCATTTAAACCGAATTGAAAAACGCCTACATATTTTGGCAGGTCTTTTAATTGCTTATCTCGATATTGATACAGTTATTCGTATTATTCGTGAAGAAGATCAGCCAAAACCTGTACTGATGGAACATTTCAAAATTGATGAGATACAGGCAGAAGCAATTTTAGAACTCAAGTTACGTCATTTAGCAAAACTTGAAGAGATGGAAATCCGTCAAGAGCAGGATGAACTCTCCGCAAAAGCAGCGATTATTCGTGAACAACTCGAAAATCCAGAATCTTTAAAAAATCTGATTATTGGTGAATTAAAGGAAGATGCGAAAAAGTTTGGTGACGAGCGCCGTTCTCCAATCGTGGCGCGTGCTGAAGCTGTTCAGATTAAAGAACAAGATTTAATGCCAGCTGAAGCAGTAACGGTGGTTTTATCTGAAGCAGGATGGATTCGTGCTGCAAAAGGTGCAGATGTTGATGCAGAGAATTTAAACTATCGTGCTGGTGACCAATATTTAAGTCATGCGGTGGGTAAAACCAATCAACGAATTTATTTTCTTGATGAGACAGGGCGTAGTTACGCCTTGCCTATTAGCAGTCTGCCATCAGCAAGAGGTTTAGGCGAGCCATTAAGTTCGAAACTTGCTCCTGCAAGTGGAGTCGCGTTTATTCAGGTCTATTTAGATGATGAAGATTCAGAACTTATTGCTGCTAGCTCATCAGGTTATGGATTCAAAACTCAAACCAAACAGCTAGATACTAATGCCAAAGCAGGAAAGACATTCTTGTCGGTTCCTGAAAAATCAAAAGCTTTGCCGTTAGTATCTGCCCAAAACATGACACATTTAGCTGTGCTCAGCTCAGCAGGTCGACTCTTAATTATTGATTTGGCAGAACTACCAAATTTAAATAAGGGTAAAGGTAATAAGTTGATACAACTTGAAGCAAAAGAGCAGATTTTATCCATGACAACCCTGAACTTAGATGAAATAATTCAGGTGGTTGCAGGTCAACAACATCTAAAACTAAAAGGTGATGATCTACAAAAATACATGGGTAAACGTGCTTCAAAAGGACACCTCTTACCACGTGGATATCAAAAAGCAAATAAACTGTTGATTCAGAGATAAAGCTAGCGTCGGGCAACATAAATACGCTATATATGGCAACATGTTCAAGCAATGAACTGAACTTGTTGGTATTGAATAACGATTAAAAGGACAGCAATTTGGAGTACGTAATTTGTACTCCATATAAAAAAATTTGACAGGGTCAAATTGTCAAAACTTCTGTCTCATAATCTTGTTCGAAGTGTCATGAATGTGCCAATAAGTTTTAAATATGTTCTGGCACCAAGAAGCTAAAGAATAGCTGGGGCATTGAATAACAGTTATTACTAAGGATTACGAATCGGAGATAATGGCATTATGGAAAAAATTTGGTTTGCAGAATACCAAAAGACAGGGATTCCAGAAACAGTAGCATTGCCTGCGGAAAATACCTCACTAGTTGATATTTTTGAGAATAATTTCCAAAAGTTTGGTTCTCGTGATGCTTTTATCTTCATGGATAAGGCAATGTCATTTAACGAGTTAGAACTTGCAAGTCGTAAGTTCGCGACCTATTTGCAAAATTTGGGGTTAGCAAAAGGGACTCGTGTTGCAGTAATGATGCCAAACGTATTGCAAAATCCTGTGGTGGCATTAGCTGTTTTGCGTGCGGGCTTAGTTCTAGTGAATGTAAACCCACTTTATACGGCACGAGAACTTGAGCATCAATTAAATGACTCGGGTGCAGAAGTGCTCGTGATTATCGAAAACTTTGCTAGTGTTTACCAGAGCATTTTAGGTAAAACCCCTGTCAAGCACGTTGTGGTTGCTACAGTAGGGGATATGCTGGGTACGCTTAAAGGTACGTTGGTAAATTTTGTATTACGTAAAGTACGTAAGCAAATTCCTGCTTGGAATATTCCTGGGTACGTTAAATTTAATGCAGCATTAAATAAAGAAAGCCCAAGTAATTATAAGCGCCCGAATTTAACTTTAAGCGATACTGCCGTACTTCAATATACTGGCGGTACTACAGGGGTTTCAAAAGGTGCAGAACTGACACACCGCAATTTGGTCGCAAACCTTTTACAATGTGACGGTATTTTCCAGAGTAAATTTGGTGCTAATGATGGTGCCAAAGGTGACCGCATTGTTTGCGCATTACCGCTTTATCATATTTTTGCGTTCATGGTTTGCGCGATGTACGGTATGTATAAAGGTCAGGCAAATATCTTGATTCCTAACCCACGTGATTTACCTGCCGTGATTAACGAATTACGTAAATATCAGCCATCATTTTTTCCTGCAGTAAATACATTATTTAATGCTTTAGTGAATAATGAAGAGTTTAAACAACTGGACCATAGCAATTTAAAAATGGCGATGGGCGGTGGTATGGCAGTTTTACCTTCTACAGCAGAGGCTTGGAAGAAAATTACTGGTACAACCATTATTGAAGGTTATGGCTTGTCTGAAACTTCTCCAGTCGCAACTGCAAATCCTCCAGCTTCTACTGAATTTAGCGGCACCATTGGTATTCCATTGCCTTTGACAGAAGTTGCTATTTTAGATGATGACGGTAATGAAGTTGCTTTAGGTGAGCAAGGTGAAATCTCGATTCGCGGTCCTCAAGTGATGAAAGGTTATTGGAACCGCCCTGACGAGACAGCTAAGGTCATGACAGCAGATGGTTTCTTCCGTACAGGCGATATTGGCGTTATGGATAGCCGTGGATATGTCAAAATTGTAGATCGTAAAAAAGATATGATTTTGGTTTCTGGTTTTAACGTGTATCCAAGTGAAATCGAAGAAATTATTGCTAAACATCCAAAAGTATTGGAAGTTGCTGCAATTGGTGTTCCAGATGAAAAATCAGGTGAAGTTCCTAAACTCTTTATTGTGAAAAAAGATCAAAGTTTAACGACTGAAGAAATTTTGAGCTTTGCTAAAGAGAACTTAACAGGTTATAAGCGTCCTCGTTATGTTGAGTTTATGGATGAATTACCTAAATCAAACGTAGGCAAAATTTTACGTAAAGACTTACGTAAGCCAGCCTAAAAAGTTAATAAAAAAGCGCCTTAGGGCGCTTTTTTTGTTTTTACATTTTGTTGTGGCTCTTCATAAACCAGCGGTCTATGTAAGGACGACCAATTCCTACCATCCCAACAAAAACTAGCATTGTGCCCAATTGCAAACGCAGATGAGTTAAATCGAGCTGACCATAACTTAAATAATTATCTGCTAGGCAATATAGAGTAATCACAATTAACCAATGCCATAAAGGAAGTCGTTTAATACCGACTGCAATAAAAGTAATTGTTAAAATAATAAAGGTGCCCAATGTCGATTGCCAATTTAGATTTGCACAAATCACACTCAATAAAAAAGCGACAATAGGAAGTACGATTTTTAATATACGGTCTACCTGAAGTTGATTTTGTTTTTGCTTCTCTAAGACTTCAAACAATTCTTTTTGATCAGATTGTTGCATACATGGCCCTATTAATCAGTGATGACAAGTGATTGCATAAAATTTCAGGTAAAAACGCAATGTTATGATAGCATGATCAACAGTATTTTCAGTGATGGATGGCACTATGCAGGGCATCAGCGGCATTATCTATATTATTTTAGTGGCATGTTTGCTGCCATACGCATTTACCGTAATTGCAAAATTTACAGGTGGTTTTCAGCCCGTCGATAATCAAAACCCGAGAGCTTTTTTGGCTAAAACAACAGGCCTTGCTGCTCGCGCTAATGCCGTACAACAAAATAGCTTTGAAAGCCTACCTTTATTCTTAACTGCTATTTTAATGGCTGAATATATGGTTGTTCCGGAATATTTTATTTTGAGATTAGGTTGGGCATATATTATTTTAAGAGTTATTTATGGTATTTGCTATTTAAGTAATTGGGCAACTTTGCGCTCGATTGTTTGGTTCTTATCTATATTGTGTCCAATCTTCTTACTTGTGGTCACGATTAAACTGACTTGAGTGTCATTCTGTCACCATTCATATCAACTTTCGCGTGTGCCCATTGTATAATCGGCATCATTTTGATGATATCCACGCTATAATCGAGTGGATTTTACATCTGACTTCATAACGAAAGAGTATTGATATGAGTTACAGCAATATCCCAGCAGGTAAAGATGCGCCAAATGACATCTATGTCATCATTGAAATTCCTGCAAATGCAGCACCAATTAAATATGAAATTGACAAAGATTCTGATGCATTGTTTGTAGACCGTTTCATGGGTACAGCAATGTTCTATCCAGCGAACTATGGTTATGTTCCAAATACTTTGTCTGAAGATGGCGACCCATTAGACGTACTTGTTGTAACTCCACATCCTGTTGCTGCTGGTTCAGTCATTCGTTGCCGTCCAGTGGGCAAATTAAACATGGAAGATGACGGTGGTATTGATGCGAAATTAATCGCTGTTCCACACGAAAAATTATCTCCACTTTACAAAGACGTGAAGGAATATACAGATCTTCCTCCGTTATTGATTAGCCAAGTTGAGCATTTCTTCAGTCACTATAAAGATTTAGAACCAGGTAAGTGGGTAAAAATCAGTGGTTGGGAAGGTGCTGATGTTGCTAAAGCCGAAGTATTAAAAGCAATTGAAGCTGCTAAATAAGCTTTAATTTATAAGCTCAGAATGTCTCAATTGATATTTTGAGCTTAATAAAAAACCTACATCTGTTACCAGACGTAGGTTTTTTTATGCTTGATAGATTTGTGAATTAGAATAATTTCACAGGAATATCAAGGAATAAACGCCATTCATTGGTATCGCCAATGTACGCACCTTGGTATGAGTCGCTTGCACGATAATACGAGTTACGGATACGGAGGCTTGCATCTTTAGCGAAACCACTTTGAACTGTGTATTTCACTTGGTTAAAGAACTCACGTTCTTGAGCATCATCAGTTACATTTTTAACTTTGATGTCCCAACCATATACAAATGCAGTTGTCCAGTTTAGACCAGGTAATACACCTAATTTACCAAAATCGAGACTGTACTGGATTTGTGCAGATTTTTCATCATTACCGATGAAGTCAGACATGTAAGAGTTTGGCAAATAGATACTTTGGAAGCCGTCAGCATTTTGACCATAGTCATAACCAACATTACCGCTGTTTTGTTGGTAAGCAACCATGATGTTATGTGGGCCCGTATTATAAGCCGTAGAGATAGCCCAAATGTTATTTTGACGATTAGATAGATCATCAGTAGTTTGAGAATAAGTAAAAGCACCTTCATCAAACTTAGTATGATAACCACTGAAATCATATGTTAATGAACTGTCATTCGCCAATGGCTGTTTAAAGTTCACATTTACATAATGGCGATCAAGCTTATTCTTGCTGTCTAAACCATAGTAAGATGCATTTAAATTATCATCAAACTTGTATTTAGCACCCCACACAATTGCACGATCAAGACCCTTACCATTTACATCAGCATCGGTATTGATTTGATCAGACATTTGGTTTTTAGTAAATTTACCAGCAACAACTTCAAGATTCTTGATTTCATGGCTAGTTAATAAAGTACCTGTAAAATATTCAGGAACCATACGTCCAGTATTACTTGCAAGAACAGGTAGGTCGAGTACTTGAGTACCGTAACGTACTGTTGTATTCGAGAAACGTGCTTTAACGCTACCACCACCACGAGCCCAGTGATCATAAGCGGAGCCATCATTATGTAATGGGATCATTTGGTTACCGGCATTTTTATTTTCACCGATCTTAAATGAACCATCACCAACAGCTCCCACACCGAAACCAACAATACCAGGGGTAAAGCCAGAATCAATACTTACAATTGCTGATTGAGCAAATGAGCTAGTATCTTTTGCGCCCTGTTTTTTGTCACGGTTGATGTAACCTGTACGGAAGAGAATAGAACCGTTCGCATCTTCAACAAATCCTTTTGCCTCACTTTGCTCGCTTGCCTGAGCTGAGGAAATTATTGCCGCAGAAATGAGAACTGCTAATGTAAGTTTTTGTGCTTTTAGCATATTTAAAGAACCTCATAAAAACAATAAATCCTGTGCCTTGTTATTGTTCAGGGCCTAGGATTTCCATCAATTGTATAAGTAATCTATAAAAAAGATATATTTTTGTTGATTTTATTTTATATATGCTATGCAGAAATTGATTAATGTGCTATTGGTTGTTTAATGAATTTACCATTAGTCTTTTATACTTAATATATTGTTTAAAATAAAAAAAGTAATTTATTTTTTAGTTGATTTTTACCATTTATTTTATATTTAAACTTCAAAAAATAGTTGATTCTTGTGTTCATTTTTTGCTCGTTTTTGTTGGATATGTTTACTTTTTAATCTTATCTCACGTTACTTTTTTCACCTCTTTATTTTAAAATCTATCTAAAATGTTACTATATAACATTATTTTAAAAGTATGATGTACAAAAATAGATCACGAATAATAGGTCAACAGCATATGTCTGGACTGATCAAACTTAGTGCAAGATGTTGCTTAAGTTTTGTGCACTCTTCTTTTTATTCATATTCCTGCTTAAAAAAAGACCCAAAATAGTTCATTGGCTTGAACTCAAAAATAAATAAAGGAATTGAGTTAGTAAAAATGCTCATTCAGAGACCATTACAAGCATTGCCTTTAATAAATTTACATACTTTTTATATCTCGACTCTAAGATTAAATAGAAAATTTATGTGCAACAAATGAATACTCCTTACCTCGTTTAGTAATTTCCGATAAGGTGTTTTTTGTATGTTTGGTATTTTTTCTTTCATAAAAAATATATTTTATCATCATGTTTTTTATAAATATATTTTTATGAAAAATAAACAAGGATTTCATAATAAAGTGGTTTTGATCTCGGAAATTAATGAAGAGCACTTATGACAAATTTGTACTTGGCACAGCAATTGCTAAAGCTCAAGTAACACAATTTGTTTAATTCGTATAAATCGTGCGTTCATTGTGGGGGAGATCAAAATGATGAAATTTGCACTTAAGGCAGTAACTCTTGGTATCTTTGCAGCAGGGTCAACTATGGCTATGGCTGAAGATGCTCCATCTTTTTATGGAATCACGGCAACAGGTAGTGTGGCAGCGACCACAGACTATCGTTTCCGTGGTGTTACCCAATCGTCAAATAACCCAGCTATTCAAGGTGGATTTACTTTTTCACATAAGTCAGGTGCCTATGTTGCGCTTTGGGGGTCAAGCGTTGACTTTAATACGCCAGGGGTTTCAACTGAAACCGATATCTCTTTAGGTTATACAAATACATTAAAATTGTCTGATACGCTTGCACCAACTTATGATGTGGGTGTAATTCATTATGGCTATATTGGTTCTGACTCAAAATTTACTAACCCATACAATGGTGATACAGGTTTTGACTTTACCGAGTTTTATGGAAAATTAACGTTTGCTGATTCTTTATTTAAAGGTGATGCACTTAGTGTGGGCGTAAGCTATTCAGATGATTATTGGGGCCACTCTGATGAGTTCTGGTATTTTAACGTAGGTTATTCAGCACCAATAGCTGACACAGGATTTACAGGAATTGCTTCAGTTGGTTATAACAAGCTAAAAAATAAAGACTCTTTACTTGTAGTTGCAGGTGGACCAGGTGAAGATGATAGCTATATCGATTATAAAGTTGGTGTGAATTATAACATCTTGGGTATTGTCGCTGAGCTAGATGTTGTTGGTACAGACATTAGTACCTCTGGTATGACTGATGCTGGTAAGAAACCTTATGACACAGGCTTAGTGTTTAGTTTAACTAAAACATTCTAAGTTTGAATTATAAAAAAGCGGGTAAATAAACCCGCTTTTTTATTAGTTTTCTATTTCAGAAAGTAGCTGTTTTAACTGGTTAAGCTCAATATCCGCAGCTTTAGACAGTGGTTTACGTGGTGAACCCGCAGCAACACCTTTTAGTTGTAAACCAGCTTTAATCGTTTTAGGTAAACCACCGTTGACAATAAAGCGTAGTAGAGGAAGCTGCTGATAAAATGACTTCTGGGCTTGTTCTAATTCACCATTTTTTACATGTTCGATAAGTTGTTGAGGTTGTTGACCTAACAGATTTGGTGCTGCTGTACACCAACCACTTGCTCCAGCACATAAAGCTTCTAAAGCTAGAGGGTTGCAGCCGTTATAAAATGGAAGTTCACCTTTTGAGAGTTCTTGAATTTTATGCATACGTTGGATATCACCGCTGCTTTCTTTCACCATCGTAATATTTGCAATGTTGTTAAACATACGCACAATTAACTCTGGAGACATATCAACACCACTGGTCGCGGGGTTGTTATAAATCATAATCGGCAAAGTCGTCGCTTGTGCAATCGATTGATAATATTCAAAAATCTCTTGATTTGTTAGCTTCCAATAAGATACAGGAATCACCATAAGTGCATCTGCACCATAGCTTTGCGCGATCTGCGCTTTTTTGATGGCTTGATCCGTCGTGAGTTCTGAAATTCCAATAATGACAGGTACACGTTTATTAATGCTTTCAATTGAAGTCTTAGCGACTAAGCACCACTCATCCCATTCAAGATAAGCACTTTCACCAGTACTACCCAAAGGTGCAATCGCATCACAGCCATTTTCAATAAGCAAATCGAGCATCTGCTTTAGAACAGGAAGGTTAATGGTGTTGTCATCAGAAAAAGGGGTAACTGGGTAGCCAATAATGCCGTTTAGTTTCATGATTGAGGTCTCTTTTTAAATACAGTCAGAATGTTTTTTCAAAGCTTTACGTGCGTAGTAAGCAAAGTTCACTTTGTTGCGTTTATCGGTAGAAACCCAGTCATGAGCTTCTGTTGCTAAAGCATGAGGGATGGGCTGGATTTGTCCGGCAGACATGGCTAGCAGTTGCAGTTGAGCTGCACGTTCAATTAAAAGCGCCAAGTTGCAGGCTTCTTCAATGGTTTTTCCTGTAACCAGTTGTCCATGGTGAGACAACAAAACAGCACGGTTTTTACCCAAAGCAGAAGAAATCAAAATACCTTCTTCATTGCCCACAGGAACTCCCGGCCAGTGGCCTATAAAGGAGCAGTCTTCGTAAAGTGCGCAAACGTCCATTTGGGAAATCATGAGTGGAATCTGAAGCATGGAGAGAGCAGCAACATGGGTAGGATGCGTATGGATAATGCAGTTCACTTCTGGATGTTCTTTATAAATCCATGTGTGAAAACGATTGGCTGGGTTTGTCATTCCTTCTTGATTGATTGGTTCTAAGTCTTGATTCACTTCAAGTAAGTTTGAAGCAGTAATTTCATCAAAACCTAAACCGAAACGTTGGGTAATAAAGGTTTCTTTATTTTCACTACGGCATGTAATTTGACCTGCCAAACCAGCATCATGACCATGATCAAATAAAATACGACAAGTGAGTGCAAGCTTTTGACGATCACTTAAATCTGTGTCGCTAATCCACTTTTGCATGTCGTGCTGTGCGTGTTGCATGAGGTCTTGTTTGTTTACAGAAGCAGTCTTCATCTCTTCTCCAGTCCAGTTGACCAAATTAAGTAGGTGAAGGCAGAATAGAAAACAACTGGATGAATCAATACATCCAGTTTTCATAAGTTATATGGTCCAGATGGGGCGAATATGCTAAGACCTTGGCAAGTACATTTTCGTATCGATGAAAGAGAAGAAAAAACGGTTTTTCTAAAGCTTACTAACCTAATTAGTCAGGAAATTTTAAGTGGCCGTTTAGTGCAGGGGACTATGCTGCCCGGGTCTCGTAGCTTGTCAAAAGAACTAGAAATTAATCGAAAAACCGTACAAGCAGTTTACGAAGAATTAGAAGCACAAGGTTGGCTTGTGACTCGTCCCCGAAAAGGTACATTTGTAGCGGATGTTTTGCCGGAAAAACAGCTTCAAATAGAGCCAGTATCTGAACGAAAAGTTAATGATAAACCAATCATTCAAGAAGTGATTCAACCTCCACATAACGATGGTGTGCCAGATCCACGGCTTATTCCCTACGAACTATTTTCACGGGCCTATCGTCATGCACTGATTAAAATTACACAAAACCAGTACATGGGATATGGTGATCCACGAGGTATGGTTGAGCTAAGACAGGCTTTACAACAAATGTTGTCGATGGAACGTTTTATGAATGTTGCCGAAGATGAGATTTGTATTGTGCGTGGTAGCCAGATGGGAATTTTTCTTGCCTCTCGAGCATTACCCAATCGGCAGGGTGTGATCGTTATTGAGGAATTATATTATCCATCTGCTTTTAAAGCATTTCAGTCAAATGGCTTTCAAGTGGTTTCTGTTAAATTAGATGAACAAGGTATTGTCATTGAAGATTTAGAACGGATTTTACAAGAACATCCCGTAGCTGCCATTTATACAACTCCGCATCATCAATATCCTACAACTGTCACAATGCCAATGAATCGTCGTCTTCAACTCTTAGAGCTTTCAAAAAAAAGGGGCTTTTATATTATTGAAGACGACTATGACCACGAATTCCATTATGACAGCCGGCCTATGCCACCCTTAGCAAGTTTGCCTCATTCTGAATTGGTTATTCATGTAGGTTCATTGTCTAAAGTTTTTGCACCCGGCGTCCGATTGGGATATATGGTAGCGTCTCCAATAATCATTCAATCCATTACTGAAGATATTTTAGTGATTGATCGCCAAGGAAATAATATTACGGAACTTGCGTTAGCGGACTTAATGCAGCGAGGTGAAATAAAACGACACATCCGCAAAATGAAAAAGATATATCAGCTACGCCGTGACCATGCATTAAATGAGTTCCGTCGAGTTTTTGCAGAGAGTGTGCAGATACAACCACCTGCAGGTGGAATGGCTTTGTGGGGGAAGTTCCAGAAACCATTTACTCAAGATCAGCTTATAAAATTAAAAGAACTCAACATTGATACAGAGCATAAGTTTAAACAAATCGAGTCTTCTAATTGTTGTATTCGTTTTGGTTTTGCTGCTCTATCAGAGAAAGAAATTACTTCCTTAATTGAGACCTTAAATGAAGCTCTTAATAAAAGAACAGCGGACTCATAATCCGCTGTTTTATTTTAAGAATGATTACCTCGATAAGAGAGTGCTTCTGTAAGATGAGAACTTTGAATGACCTCACTTTGAGCCAAATCGGCAATGGTACGAGCAACTCTTAAAACACGATGATAAGCACGAGCCGACAGATTCAAACGTTGCTGAGCCATTTCAATCATTCGTTGAGAAGTACTATCAAGTACAGCATATTGCTCGAGTTGTTTCGGTGAAAGTGCTTGATTTAAACAATCTTGTCTTTGCATTTGTTGTTCATAAGCATAAATCACACGTTGCCGTACAGTTGTAGAGTCTTCAGCAGGCGTTGGATCTTGCAGTTCCTGAGCTTTTAAAGGAGGTACATCAATATGCAAATCGATACGGTCAAGTAATGGCCCTGATATACGGTTTTGATAGCGCTTAATACTCTCTGGTGAGCATTGGCAACGGCTGTCTTGATTAAACGCATAACCACATGGACAAGGATTCATTGCTGCAATGAGCTGAAAGTTTGCAGGATAGGTAATTTGCCGAGCTGCACGTGAAATAATGATTTCTTTTGATTCAAGTGGCTGACGTAAGACTTCTAGCACTTTTCTGTCAAACTCGGGGAGTTCATCTAAAAACAAAACCCCTAAATGAGATAAAGTAATTTCACCCGGTTTAGGATGTGAGCCGCTGTTATTTACAAAGAACTATGCGACAATATAAGCTAGGGTCAAAGACTTAGACCACCTTTTATAAAGAACTATGCGACAAATTTTATAAAGAACTATGCAACGGAACCTAGAATGAACAATCAATCATGCGACACCGTTAACATCGTACCAGCTCGAAGAAAAATTGGTAATACACGTATCAGTGTATCTGGTTTATATCCTTTTAAAAAAGATTCCGCAGTTGCCTTTGAATCAACTCTTGAACGGGATTTCCTTATTCGATTAGAGGTTGATCCCAATGTTCTTGCTGTTGAGTCTCAACCATTTACCATTGAGTATTTTGATAATGGACAGAAACGAGTTTACACCCCTGACTACCTAGTAACTTATAAGCATAATGATTTTATTCCATTTATTGCACCTAAACTGGTTGAAGTAAAACCTACAGATGAATTGCAACTTAATTTGCATCTATGGAAAGCTAGATATCGTGCTGCCATGAGGGTATGCAAAGAAGAGGGTTGGAAATTTCATATTGCACATGAGGGGCGTATTCGGGACCAGTTATGGTCGAATGCCATGTTTTTACAAAAGTACCGAAAGATGGAATTTCCCCCTGCTGATTCAAAGCACTTATTGGATTATGTGAGAGATCGAGGAGCAGTAACTTTTGAGACTCTATTAGCCAGACATTTTCTTGGAAAATGGGACAGAGCCAATGGAATTAGTCAAATCTGGTATTTAGTTGCTCATGGTTATCTGGTTTGCGATTTAAGTATGCCTTTACAGCCATCTACTGAACTTTGGGTAAATGGGAGTTGTCATGAATGATAGACGTGTGAATATCAAAATAGCTGCTGGGGAGCCGGTTCAGATAAAAGGGATTCCCCATACGATTATTGAAGTCATTGACCTAAAATCGGTTTTTGTTGAAAACAATAATACTGGCAGGAAAAGTATCGCGGCTATCAGTGAATTAAGGCCATCAATAGCTGTGGAACAGTATGAAGATCTAGAGCTCATCGCTGATAAAGACTGGATTGAGGCTGAAAGACGTTTCAACATCATCCGACCTTTCATTGAGGGAGGCGTGAGTGGTCGTAAGGAAGTAGAGTTACGAGCCCAAGAACATGATATTAATCCAGCCACTATCTATAGATGGTTAAAAATCTATAAGGCATATGGAACTATTGATGGATTGCGGCCCAGAAAAGAGGGATTGCCACAAGGCAAGAAGATAATTAATAAACATGCTGAAGCAATCATTGAAAAAGCCATCAAGGATTTATACCTAACTAATCAAAGAATAAGTGTTCAAAAAGTTGTACTTGAAGTGAAACGCTTATGTCATGAATACCATATCCTAGAGGTGCCTCATGCCAATACAGTAAGAAATCGTATTGCAGCGATTAGCCAGAGAGACTCTCTTCGTAAGAGGGGACATAAGGAAAAGGCCGATAACAAATTTACACCTGCCGCAGGGAAATTCCCTCATGCTGATTATCCACTTGCCGTCGTACAGATTGACCATACGCCTGTTGATCTTATTCTGGTTGATGATTTTAGCAGGTGTCCTATAGGACGACCTTTTCTTACGTTGGCAATTGATGTGCGTTCAAGGGTAGTTGTGGGATATTACTTATCATTAGATGCCCCCTCTGTTATGTCTATTGCAATGAGCGTTTCTCAAGCTGTACTGCCCAAAGAGAAATGGCTAGCTTCGCGCAAGATTCAAGCTGAATGGCCTGTCTGGGGAATTATGAACACCATTCATGTCGATAATGGACCTGAGTTTCACTCAGAAACTTTCAGAAATGCTTGTATGGCACATGATATTCGTCTGGAATACCGACCAGTTAAAAAACCACGTTTTGGCGGGCACATTGAACGTTTGATGGGAACATTTGCAACCGATATTCACGCAGTTCCAGGAACAACTTTTTCAAATATTTTTGAAAGAAAAGGCTATAACTCAGATGCGGAAGCAGTTTTCACATTCTCCGAATTTGAGGACTGGCTGATTGATTTTATCTGTAATGTTTACCACAAAAGGAAACACTCTGCTTTAGGTACTTCTCCACTACATGCTTTTGAGTTAGGTATCTTTGGTGATAAAAACACGTTAGGTTCTGGGGCTGCTAGATTGCCTGCAAATGATCATAATTTCTTTCTTGATTTTCTACCAAGTTTTGAAAGGACGATTCAAACAACAGGTGTAACAATTGATGGTCTTGCTTATTATGCTGATGTACTAAGAGGTTGGATTAATGCTGTAGACCCTGATAATCAAAAGGAAAAACGTAAATTTATCTTTAGGCGTGATCCAAGAAATATTAGTGAGATATGGTTCTTTGATCCCGAAATCAAAAATTATTTTAAGGTTCCTTTAGCGGATCAAAGTATTCCACCATTTAGTATTTGGGAACACAAAAAGATTCAGGAACTGAAAAAGGAAACTGGCGAATATCTAAAAGATCATGAACTTGGACAGGCTCTAGCTAAACTTCGGGAGCGTGTTCAGGAGGCAAGTACTAAAACTCGACGGGCTCGCAGATCACATCAGCGCAGTACCCAACATCAACAGAGTGTTAACCCTGCTTCAATTCAGGGCAAAAAACCTCAACAAGAGAGTACGATTTTGGAGCAACAGCTTGAAAACGTATATGGTTTATTGCCTCTCGATGAGCTGGAAAATGATGAGGATATTTCATGAGTAACTATTCACATGTTTTTCAAGAGTTTCGCCCTATTGTGGAACAGTCTAATGAGGACAGACTCTACTTCCTGGAAGAGGACCGATGGATTGGGTATCCAGCAGCCAATGACTTGTTAGACCAATTGAAAGGATTCCTGACACTTCCTAAGCGGAGCCGTATGCCCAACTTACTGGTATTGAGTAAGCCAAATAATGGTAAAACCTCAATTATTAACCAGTTCTTTAAGCTGTATGGGGAGGGTTATGTCAATGCAGAAAATAATGCAGTAAAACCTGTAATCATTGTACAGGCACCTGTTTCCCCTGATGAAAAAGCTCTGTATATGGCTATTCTTGATAAGTTCTGGGTTCCTTTTCGAGAAAGAGATCCCGTTGCGAAGCTACGTTACCAAGTGGTCCATTGCCTTAAACTTTATGAGGTAAAGCTCCTCATTATCGACGAAATGAATTCTCTATTATGTGGCAGTCCGATTAAGCAAAGAACAGTAATGAATGCGATTAAGTATTTGTGTAATGAAACACAGATACCCATTGTTGGGTTTGGTACAGAAGAAGCAATTAGTGTTCTGCGTACTGATCCACAGCATGTCAGCCGTTTTCGTGTGGTTAATTTACCCTTATGGAAACTAGATAAAGACTTTCAAGCTATGGTAAATAAATTTGAGAAAGTTCTTCCCCTCAAACAGGCTTCAAAACTGGCTGAACCAGCAACAGTAAAATATCTGCATGATATTACAGATGGAAACTTAGGTAATCTGCGAACGATTTTACGGGACGCCGCAAAGAAAGCTGTTGTTTCTGGTCAGGAGTTTATCGACCGTAGCTTGCTAGAAAGTGTGAAATAAGCAATGTGGAGGACTAGGTATGATAAGTGCAACAGAAATCCATTCATGGTTTATTCCCACGGACTTAAAGCAAGATGAGGCATTATCTTCTTGGTTGATACGTGCCGCACTTGACAGTGGTTGTGACCCATTAAGTTTAACTGGAGTACTTTGGCCCAAATGGCGAATCTGGTCTGTAGATGTAGATCGTGGTTTAAGTGCAGAGCAAGTACAGGTATTGATCAATACGACAAAAATTGATGAAAGCCAATTTAATTCTGCTACGCTTCGCAATTTTTTAATTAAATATAATCTGGATAATCAAACTCTTGATGCATGGTACTTGGTATTAGGTACAAGAAACCGTAAGCATCGAGGTGGCTGGCAATATTGTCCTGAGTGTCTATCTGAGGATAATGTTGCCTATTTCCGTCTGCCTTGGCGTTTTGCCTGGCATACAGGTTGTATAAAACATAATCAGCATTTACATGATCAATGTCCTCATTGCCATAATGCTATTCAACCTAGACGTCTTGAAGCCCCTGATCAGGTTATGACTTGCTGTTCAATATGTAAAAAAAGTCTATTGGAGGTTAATAAAAGCCTTGTGGATTGTCATGCCTTGGCATTCCAAAAAATCTTTGATCAATTCCTGGAACAAGGCTGTGCAACCTATCAAGACAAGTTGATTTCAGTAACTGATTGGTTAACGGTGATTAAGTTATTTTCACAATTTATTAGAAAAGCTTTAGCTGGCTCAGTAAATGGAAAAGGATGGGCTTTTCTTGAACAACTCAGAATTCAGGTGCCCCATCCTGAGCTTATATCGAATGGATTGGCTGTTAACCAACTTCCAGTTACCGAGAGAGAACGGCTATTTTCCTGTATTTATCAATTACTCATTATTCCCCAGGAAAAGTTTATTGAAACAGCAAAATCTTTAAATATGAACAGGTCTTCATTTTGGGATAAGAGAAACCAGTTGCCAGCCATATTAAGGCCTGTTGAAGAACAATTAGGCTCGATTTATCGGAACTACCCTCCAAAGAGAGCATTGGTAGCTACCTTTAAACCTAAAAGTAAGGAGACTGTAATACGCAAGTTTTTAAGATTAAAAAGAAAACTAGGGTAACTTTTGGGGGGACAACACCATGCCTCAGTGTGATGAATGTGGTGATGCGGTTGAAAAGATACACCGACTTTATAAACAGCGTAACTATTGCCATAAGTGCTATGTACGAGTTTTTAAAAAACAGGATTGTCCGTCGTGTGGTAAAAGTTCCAGATTATATAAAGCTGATAACTTGGCCGTTTGCCAACAATGTGAAACCAATAGACCTTGCATTAGATGTCAGCGTATTGATTACCCTATAGGAAAAATAACGGAGCAAGGCCCTGTTTGTAATAGTTGTTCAGTTTATTTTAGAGAGTTTCAAGCTTGTGAACGGTGTGGTGTGACATCACAACGCTTATCTCGTATCAGCCGTTTTGGAGATAATTTAAGAGTTTGCCCAAAGTGTGCAACCCGTGATTACCAGACATGCCAAAGTTGTAGAAGATATAGGTTGATTGAACAGGATGTTGTGTCAGGCAAAATGCTTTGTAAGAAATGTTTGACCTGTCCACCACTTCAATGTCTAACTTGCCAGCAACAGATTCCTGCTGGATATGGGAAATACTGTGAATTATGTACATGGCGAAGAATATTGGGGAATAGGATTAAGGAACTGGTTAATACATTAGTAAATCCAAGCCTCAAAGGTTACTTTAAAGATTATATGAATTGGCTTGATCATGAGGTTGGACCGCATAAGGCTGCATTACTAATTCGTAAACATATTCATTTTTTTGAAAAGACCAGTGATCTTTGGGGAGATCAGATCCCAGACAATGACTCTTTATTACATAGACTAAGAACAAGTGGTTTACGCAAATATGAGCTGCCCATCCGGTGGTTGGTTGCAGTACATCACCTGCATATAGATACCCAATCTAAAGGCCACTGTTCTGAATTTGACCAACTGAGAAAACTGGCGAACTCATGTCCTGGTTCATCGCTTTCAGCCCAAATTCTTCAGAACTATTATCAGGTTTTAATAAATAAAATGGATTTAGGGAAAACGAGTATACGTTCTGCCCGTTTAGCCATGAAACCAGCATCTGCTTTAATGCTGTTGGTAAGTCAATCACGATTAGATTTACCAACAATGTGGCATGTAAAATATTACTTATTTAAGTCCCCTGGACAAGCTTGCGCTATTGTTGGCTTTCTTAATTTTTTAAACAAGAATTATGATACGAACCTTGATACGTCATGGGTACTAGATGAAAAAATAACAGAAAAAAGTAATATGAAGAAACTGGAAAAACAATTGTTGGCCATCATGAAAGCCCCAGAGGAAAATTTTAATGAACTAGAGTGGATAAAGTTAGGATTGATGTATTTTCATAATTTGGATAAATCCTTTTTTAATCAAATGGATAGTATTAATTACAGGGGGCTGAATGATGGCTTTGAAGTGAGGTTTGGTGATCAGCAATATTGGATACCTAAATTGCTTGTATAACTGGACCATATAACGCTAATGTAGCTACATAAAGTTAAAACTGAATTTTGGGCTTCCAGAGGGTATGTATGGGGCAATTAGGTCATGAATATTGTGTTCATAATGGATTCAATAGGTCTCATGCAGGGAAATATGTTTATTCACTTGCTACGTTTATATCTTGGATATTGATTTACTTTTTACTGAAGTTCTTGGGTGGATTGTCTCCTTATTGGAATGTCATCATTTCTAGTGCTATCACTGCTTTATTATTTCTTACTTTTTATTTTCTATTTGATAAATGGATATGGAAAACAGGTTTATTTTTCAAGATTCTGAAATATCCTGATATTTCGGGAGAATGGTCATGTAAAGGTATCTCTGATTACCAAGAAGAAAATTCTGAAATGATTAAGCACAATAGAGAGTGGATTGGAAAAGTAACAATTTTACAAAGTTGGGATAAAGTAAGAATCAGATTAGAAACAGAATTTTCCACATCTGACAGTATTTCTGCTGCAATTATTTATGACGAAATTGAAGAATACAAAGTTCTTTATAGTTATGAAAACAAACCAAAAGATTTAGATCATGAAGAGTTACGTATCCATCGAGGATTTGTAGAGCTGACACTTCATAAAGACAATAAAAGTGCCAGTGCTAAATATTATAATGTTACTGGTCGAAGAACCATGGGAACAATGTTATGGGAAAAATTAGATAACTAATGGATAAGAGCCAATGGTTTCGTCATATAGGTAACCCAAATCTTTACGTATTTCCGTAACGAGTTTATCTAAGGCAATGCTCATTGTTGTGAGAGAGGTTTCTTTCTGATAACTATCAAATATTTTTCTGGTCATATCAGGTGTATATAAGCTATTTCTATAGTTTGGGTTATGATACAGATAATCAAAAAATCTTTTTGTTTCAAGAACTATTGCTAAAGCATTTGTTCTACCTTTCTTTAAATTTTCTAGATTGGAATGATACATAATAGAGGCTAGATCAAAACTACTTAAGTAAATTACTTTGCCCTCTTCAACTAAATCGGCTTTTATTGTTTTACAAAGGCGGATAGATTTTTTCAATCCTCCATCAGCATAGTATTTACATTTGTAATCTATATAAAAAATATGCTTGAAAGGTAAGTTCATCAATGTAGTAGGAGTTTTATTATCTAGAATATTGACTCCTCTTAAATAAAGGTGCTTTTGTTGTTGGTACTCATATGTTTCTACCCAATGAGAGGGTACAACATCTACATCCCGAGGAAGTGATCCACCTGTTAAAGTTATAGATTTAGCACCAGTAGTATCAATTGTTACGGCAGGATATGCTTGTCTTAATTCATAAGTGCACGCGTTCCTGAGTTCTCTTAATATTTTTATATCATCATGACGTAAAGTACCTAAATAACCCTCTGTACGATAATGTGATTTGTTAAGTACAAGTAAATCAACATCACTTACACCTTTGATATGAATATTTAGGGGAACTGACCCTTGTAATCTGTATTCTGTGACAATGTTATGATTATTTAGTAGCCTAGGCTCTAATTGTTTTTCAATTCTTTTAGCAGTTTCAATACTGATTTCTGTGTAACGTTTACTAACTTCTTGCATTGCTCCTACTGCATAACGGATAGATGGTTTGTCTGATACAATCTGCCATTTTTCTATTGTACGTTTTAATTCATCAAACTCATTAAATGAAGTTACGCCTGCTGTTACACTATCAAAAGCATTGTATGTAAGGTCAGTACCTTTTCGTCTTTTCTCTAATCTGTTCAATCTTTTATAAAAATCAATTTCAGACATTGTGAAACTCAAAAAATAGTAGTTATGGTTAAAATAATTATACCTTAATAATTATTTTAAGGTTTTAATAAATAAGGTTTTATTGTCATAAATGCTCAAATTTAAGATGGGAAGTAAGATAATTTTTAAGTATAAAGTTTGAGAATGTTTGTAGTCTTTTGTAGTGCATCCAATAGTCAAATAAATAATTGTGAAACCATGAAGACACATATCACATTGATATTTATATAAAAATATTATTTGTGATTGGAGGTGATTTTTTTAATTCTATTGATTATTGTGACTCACTACGGAGTTAATTGTCTTTAAGTATTTGTTTTTAATTGTTTTATTCTTTTAATTATTTTTATTTGATTAGGTGTTGACCTTACCATAATTGGAAAGAATAGAGTTGCTACATCAAGGGTAATGATGTACCTGATATGAAAGAATAACTTCCGAGCTTATTACCCATTATTTTTTCATAATTGTAGTAAGAGGATAACTCCATGAAACACTTTGTTCCAATGTTAATGATCGGTGCGATTGTATTTAGTGCGGGGTGTTCCTCTTCTGACGCTCCAAAGGAAAATTCAATGAGTGAGAATAAACATGAAAGCCATTCAATGCACCATGATATGAATGGTTCAGCTAAAACAGATAATCCATCTACAAATGCCTATATGGAAGTAAATACTCGTATGCACAGCGGAATGGGTATTGATTTCACGGGAAATGCAGATACTGACTTTATGTTGGGTATGATTCCTCACCATCAGGGTGCGGTTGATATGGCAAAAGTAGTTCTTCAATACGGTTCTGATCCAGAAGTGCGTCAGCTTGCCGAGAACGTTATCTCTGCCCAAGAGTCAGAAATCAAGATGATGAATGAATGGTTGGCAAAAAACAAAAATCATTCTGGCAGCAAAAATGAAGATAGCCCATCAACTCAAGCATATATTAAGATCAATGATGAAATGCACGCAGATATGATGGTTCCATTTACAGGAAATGCTGATGTTGATTTCATGAGAGGCATGATCCCCCATCATCAAGGTGCAATTGATATGGCAAAAGTAGTTCTTCAATATGGTTCTGATCCAGAAGTACGCCAGCTTGCTGAAGATGTTATCTCTGCCCAGGAATCAGAAATCAAGATGATGAATGAATGGTTAAGTAAACATAAGTAGATACTTCTCTATTCGATATTCTTTTAAATGAGGGGCTTTTTAAAGCCCCTTGTTTTATCTATAAATTTGATGAATTGAGGATTATGTTATATGCCAAAAATTATAGTTATTCCGCATGAAAAGATTTGTCCAGAGGGTGCGGAACTTGAAATTGAAAGCGGAAGTAATTTATGTCGAAGTTTATTGGATCATGGCATTCCCATAGAACATGCCTGCGATTTATCAGGTGCATGTACAACATGCCATGTTGTTCTGAAAAAAGGGTTCGACAGTTTAGAAGAAATGGATGATGTAGAGGCGGACTTACTGGATCGTGCCTGGGGGCTTACGGCCCAATCAAGACTATCTTGCCAGGTTAAGGTCCAAGATGAAAACTTGGAGGTAGAAATACCTAAGTACACAGTCAATTATATATCTGAGGGACATTAATTTTACTTTTAATGCTTGACCTTACAATTATGGCAAGGTTTATATTAAACACATCCTGAATAGTAATAGTGGAGTTAAATATGGAATTTCATGTTGAAGATATGACTTGTGGTGGCTGTGCCCGTGGTGTAACCAGAGCAATTCAAGCAATAGATGCCAATGCAAAGGTCATCACCGAACCACCCAATCGTAGTGTAAAAGTTGAAACAACTGCAACACAGCAGCAAATCGTTGAGGCTTTAACCGAGGCTGGTTTTCCTCCTCGTTAAAAACGGACGAAATGATAAAGCGACTCTCTATTGAGTCGCTTTTTTGTGGGCAATGAATTATAAGCTCAATATTTAGGAATGTTTGTGATGTTAAATTAGCAGTTATTTGACAATGTAAGTATCTAAAAGAAATGACATATTTTAGTTCATAGTTATAAATATAAAAAATAGGGAGAAGTAAAATTAATTTTACTTCTCCCTATATCCTATTGCTATTTCTTTCGGGTTAAAGGTGAAACGGAAAGCAGGTCGTTATGATGGTGAACGTCCTTTATTTCATTGTGAGGTTCTTGCAAGCCTTCAAGAATCGGACAGTCGGGTCTATTATCACCAGCACAACAGTCGATTAAGTCCTTGAGGGTATTCGCCATTTGCTGTAGGTCATTGATACGTTCTTCCAGCTTTTCACTATGACCCTGAGCAAGGCGTTTGACATCAGCACTCTGTCTACCGCGGTTATTCCATAAATCAAGTAAGTCTGATATTTCTGCTACTGAAAAACCGAGTTCACGACTTCGCTTGATAAACTTTAAACGTTCAACATCATTTGCTGAGTAAGAGCGATAACCTGCATTATTACGTCCCGCAGCAGGAATTAGGCCAATCTGCTCATAATAACGAATCATCTTGGCGGTAACTCCCGAAGCTTTAGAGACTTTACCAATGTTCATCATATCCTCCTTAGCCTTGACTGACGGATGGTGGCTGGAATCGACGTAAACGTAATGCATTGCCAAGTACAAATACACTGGACAAAGCCATTGCTCCTGCTGCAAAGATTGGGGACATCAGTATTCCATAGGCTGGGTACAATATACCAGCAGCAACAGGAATCAACATGGTGTTATAGGCAAATGCCCAGAATAAGTTCTGGTGAATATTACCAATCGTTGCTTTGGACAAGGCAATCGCATTGGCAACACCTTGTAAGTTTCCTGACATTAACACGACATCGGCAGATTCAATTGCAACATCTGTACCTGTACCAATCGCAAGTCCGACATCAGCTTCAGCCAAAGCGGGTGCATCGTTAATCCCATCACCCACAAAAGCGATATTGCCGTATTTTGCTTTCAGCTCTTTAACCGCACTGACTTTACCCTCTGGTAGAACTTCAGCAATCACTTCATCAATACCCAATTGTTTGGCAATTGCCCGAGCAGTACGAGCATTGTCACCCGTCACCATTGCTACCTTGAGACCTAATTGGTGTAGAGCCTTAATCGCTGCTGGCGTTGTGGTTTTGATTGGGTCAGCAACTGCAATAATTCCTGCCAGTTCACCATCGACAGCAACATAAAGTGGTGATTTACCCTCATCACCCAGACGCTGAGCTGTGGCAACAAATGGAGCAACATCAATACCAAGTTGAACCATATAACGGTCTGCACCAATATTGATTTCTTCATTACCATTGATGGTTGCACAGACACCCATGCCTGTGACTGAATCAAACGTATCAACTTTAGGTAAAGTCAGGTTTTCACTTTTTGCCGCATCAACAATTGCTTTAGCAATCGGATGTTCAGAACGGGATTCAACAGCCGCAACCATGCCTAGGACATAATCACGCTCAAAGAATTGAGTCACTTCAAAGTCAGTCAGTACGGGATGACCCTCTGTTAATGTCCCTGTTTTATCGACTGCAACAACTTTGGCATCCTTTAACAGTTGTAAGGCTTCGCCTTTGCGGAACAGTACTCCCAACTCTGCACCACGACCTGTACCGACCATAATTGAGGTTGGTGTCGCCAATCCCATTGCACAAGGACAGGCAATGATCAACACTGCCACCGCATTAACCAATGCAAAAGTTAAGGCTGGTGATGGACCAAAAATCAGCCAGACCAGGAATGTAAGCACTGCGGCAATCATCACCGCAGGTACAAACCATAAGGTCACTTTATCCACCACAGCCTGAATCGGCATTTTAGAACCCTGTGCCTGCTCAACCAAACGAATGATTTGAGCCAGCATAGTTTCGCCACCCACCGCCACAGCGGTAAAAGTCAACGTGCCATTCTGGTTAATGGTACCGCCCACTACATCACTGCCGATGCCTTTTTCCACAGGGATTGGTTCACCTGTAATCATGGATTCATCGACAAAGCTTTTTCCATCCGTGACTTGACCATCAACAGGGATTCTTTCCCCTGGTTTTACAATGATAATGTCACCTGCAACCACTTGGTCTATTGCAATATCCACCATTTGACCATTGCGTAAAACATGGGCAGTTTTGGCTTGTAAGCTGACTAAACGCTGGATTGCTTCAGAGGTTCGCCCTTTGGCTTTTGCTTCAAGGAAACGACCCAGTAAGATTAATGCGACAATCACCGCAGCCGCTTCGTAATACACATTCACCGTTCCTGATGGGAGGATGTTTGGTATGAATGTGGCAACAATAGAAAACAAATATGCTGCTGATGTTCCCACAGCGACCAAAGAATTCATATCAGGAGCTAGACGGAATAATGCAGGAAAACCTTTCTGATAGAATCTTCGTCCTGGAATAACCAAAACCAGTGTGGTCAGTATGAATTGTAAATACCAGCTATTCTGCATCCCAATAGTTTGATCAATCAGTTGATGTACACCAGGGATAAGGTGAGATCCCATTTCCAGAATAAATACAGGTAAAGCCAACAGGGAGGCGAGAATCAAATCACGTTTAAGTTCAGCACGTTCCTGATCTTTTTTCTCAAGCTGCTCTGTCTGGTCAGGAATAGAAGCCTGAATTTCTGTGGCATCGTAACCAGCTTTATCAATTGCGGCAATCAAGGCATCGACATTTGCTGTACCACTGACCGTTGCACGCTCAGTTGCAAGATTGACATTGGCTTCTTTTACACCTGCAACGGCTTTAAGGGCTTTTTCGACACGACCTACACAACTGGCACAGGTCATGCCTTTAATTGATAATTCAATATTATTTGCAGGCACGTCATAGCCTGACTGTTCAATGGCATGAACCAGTACCTGACGATCCACAGGCTGATCAAGTACAATATCTGCACGTTCTGTCGCCAGATTGACCGAGGCTGACTGTACACCATCAACTTTTTTGAGGGCTTTTTCAACACGTCCAACACAACTGGCACATGTCATACCTTCAATTTTTAATGTAACTTTCATATTATTAGAAAGCTTATTTGTTGCTGTTCCCATAAGATATACCTATAGAGCTTATCCAGTTGCTAAGAGCATAAACCTTGCCATTATGGAAAGGTCAAGGGTAGAATATGTAAACATCTATATTTTCGCTAATGACTGGAATTTAAGTATAAATATGAGTTTTAAAGATCACCCTACAGAATTATCTCAAGAGGAGATTATGTCTTTAGCTGAAACATTTCGGCTATTGGGTGATGCTTCACGACTTAAAATTCTACTTTTTTGTATGCGTGGACCTAGTTCAGTAGGTGAAATCAGTGATGCCCTTGATTTATCCCAGTCCTTGGTCAGTCACAATCTACGTTTATTGCGTTCAGCCCGTTTAGTCAAAGGTGAACGTCAAGCTAAACAAGTCTTTTATGAAATAGATGATATTCATGTAAGTCAGGTTCTATCGGATATGGCTAAGCATATTTCAGAGTAATGTAGCAAACACTCATTTTCTTCACTCCTTTTTCTTCTTAAAAATATATACATATGATCATTTATTCATATTTGCTATTCAAGTAGCAATATTTAAGTTATTTTAGCACTAAACATATGAATGATTAAACATATGTTAATTTGTTATGTATTTTTAAGGCTGATCTGTTGACCTTCCAATTATTGGAAACTCTAGCATACAGGCAACTGCTACAGAAACCTTATTGAGAGCGTGTTGTAGCATTGCATGAAAGGTAAGCACCATGAAAAAACAAATTACAGTAATTGCTGTTGCAGTGGGGGTGGCTATATCTGGTGGTTTGCTCTACACAGCAACGAATAAACCAGATGCACCCAATTCACAAGCTGCCGCAGCTCAAATGCCAGTCCCTCAAGTTCCTGTTGCGGAAGTGATTACACGGGAACTTAACCCAACCGCAGAATATACAGGCTACTTATCAGCACCACAAAGCGTTGAAATCAAGTCCCGTGTTGGTGGTGTCATTAATAGTGTTAGTGTTCCCGAGGGCAGTTATGTTCGTAAGGGACAGGTATTATTTAAAATTGATCCTGAACCTTTTCAGGTTGCTCTGAATACAGCCCAGGCACGACTGAAAGCAGCAGAGGTTCAGTACAGCCAGGCTGTTCTGGATTTTAATCGAGCAAATAAACTGGTCGAAAGTGGTGCCGTCTCCAATAAGGTTTATGACGATGCACTGGCAACCAAAAATAACCGCCAGGCTCAGGTACAGGAAGCTCAGGCAGCCGTCAGTGCAGCGAAGCTCGATTTATCTTATACCAATATTACAGCACCGATTTCAGGACGTATTGACCGTGTTCTTGTCACCAGTGGCAACTTGATTGCAGGTGGAAATACAGGCAATGCCACAGCCTTAACCACCATCGTTTCCGTCAATCCACTGTATGTTTATTTTGACCTTGATGAAAAAACCTTTCTCAATCTAAAGGGACAAAATAAATCTGGACAATTCAACTTGCCAATCGAAATGGGATTGGCAAATACAGAAACTTATCCTTATACAGGGAAATTAAACTTTGTAAGTACTCAAATTGACCAGCGTACAGGGACGCTACGGGTTAGGGCATCTATTGCCAATGATTCAGGTGAATTAGCACCAGGTATGTTTGCCAGAGTTAAGCTGACCACTGGAAATAAACAGTCCACCATTCTGATAGATGATCAGGCGGTGGGTACAGATCAGGGCAATAATTTTGTTCTGGTTCTTGGTTCGAATAATACGGTTGAATTTAGACCTGTAACACTTGGCTCGGTCTTTGATGGATTGCGGATTATTAGCAGTGGTCTGCAAACTGGCGATAAAGTCATTATTAAGGGACTGGTTCGTCCAGGAATGCAGGTCAAGCCAAATATCATTCCAATGCAAGCCCCTGTTCCGTCTGAAAATGCTGCTCAGGGGAAATAAGCCATGAAGAACTTCCCCCATTTCTTTGTCAATCGGCCAATATTTGCGGTCGTGATCTCTGTGCTGATCGTCATTCTAGGTGCTTTATCACTGTTTAAATTACCATTGAGTGAATACCCGGCAATTACACCCCCAACTGTACAGGTCATCGCAAGTTATCCTGGTGCCAATCCCAAAATCATTGCCGAAACGGTTTCTTCCCCCTTGGAACAAGTCGTGAATGGTGTTGAGAACATGTTGTATATGAGTTCTCAAACCGCAGCCGATGGCAAGATGGTACTGACCGTTACCTTTAAACAGGGTACTGACCCTGATAAGGCACAGATACAGGTGCAAAACAGGGTTTCTCGCGCATTGCCACGCTTACCTGAAGAAGTTCAACGAATTGGTGTTGTAACTGAAAAAACTTCCCCCGATGTTCTCATGGTCATCAATTTGGTGTCATCCAACAAGAACCATGATCCCCTGTATTTATCCAACTATGCACTCTTGAATGTTCGTGATGAGCTTGCACGTTTACCAGGCGTTGGAAATATAGAAATTTTCGGTGCTGGTGAGTATTCGATGCGTGTCTGGATTGATCCTGAAAAAGTAGCTGCCCGTGGTTTAACGGCCAATGACGTGGTTGCCGCCATTCGTGAACAAAACATGCAGGTTGCTGCAGGTTCTGTTGGTCAACAGCCAAATACAACATCCGCCTATCAGGTGACGGTTAATACGCTGGGACGTTTAACCACTGAAGAACAGTTCAGTGAGATCGTAGTCAAGGCTGGGGATGCTGGACAAATCACCCGTCTAAAAGATGTTGCACGAGTTGCACTGGGTTCTGATGCCTATAATATGAGAGCTTTATTGAATGGTAAACCGGCTTCTGCCTTACAAATCTTTATGACCCCAGGTGCTAATGCGCTGGATGTTTCAAATGAGGTCCGTAAAACGATTGCAAAATTGAAGAAGGGTTTCCCTGAGGGTATGGATTATAAAATTCCCTATGATCCGAATATTTTCGTAAAAGCTTCTTTAAAATCAGTCATTACTACCCTGTTGGAAGCCATTGCACTTGTTGTCATTGTTGTCATCCTCTTCCTGCAAACATGGCGCGCATCCATTATTCCTTTAATTGCCGTTCCAGTTTCCCTAATTGGTACGTTTGCAATTATGTATTATTTTGGCTTCTCCCTAAATACCCTGACATTATTCGGGCTGGTTCTCTCGATTGGTATTGTAGTTGATGATGCAATTGTAGTAGTGGAAAACGTTGAACAGCATATTAAATTAGGCGAATCGCCAAAAGAGGCGGCTCGTAAAGCAATGTCTGAAGTCACAGGACCAATTATTGCGATTACTGCGGTTTTATCTGCTGTATTCATTCCCTCGGCATTTCTTACAGGATTACAGGGTGAGTTTTATCGCCAATTTGCTTTGACTATCGCTATTTCAACTATCTTATCTGCAATCACCTCTTTGACACTTTCACCAGCTTTAGCAGGCATATTACTTAAACCTCATCAGGCTGGAGATAGAAAACGTGATTTGACTGAGCGCTTATTCGGCTGGTTCTTTAGAAGATTCAATCGATTCTTTGATAAGGCATCAGACAAATATGTGGACGCAGTACGCAAGAGTATACGTTTAAGTGCCATCATGCTCATCTTGTATGTAGGTTTCCTTGGCCTAACCTGGTTAGGTTTCAATAAAGTGCCGCAAGGGTTTGTTCCTGCCCAAGACAAATATTATTTGGTTGGTATTGCCCAATTACCTACAGGTGCATCTTTAGACCGAACAGAAGCTGTGGTTAAACAGATGACGCAGATTGCTTTGAAAGAGCCTGGCGTCGAAAACGTTGTGGCTTTCTCAGGACTTACGCCAAGTGGTCCAGTCAATGTACCCAACTCTGCCTTAATGTTTGCCATGCTTGATCCTTTTGAAGCCCGCCAAGACCCATCATTGTCAGCACAAGCAATTGCTGGAAAATTAATGGGCAAATTCAGTCAGATTCCTGACGGATTTGCGGGCATCTTTCCACCACCACCAGTACCTGGCTTAGGTTCTATGGGCGGATTCAAGCTACAAATTGAAGATCGGGCTGGTTTAGGCTTTGAAACACTGGCACGTGTACAGGGCGAGATTATGGCGAAAGCCTCTCAGACGCCTGAACTTGTCGGTATGCTTGCGAGTTTCCAGGCAAATGCTCCACAGATTGAAGTTGATATTGACCGTGTAAAAGCGAAGTCACAAGGTGTACCACTGACCGATATTTTTGAAACACTACAAATCAATCTGGGGTCAATCTATATCAATGACTTTAATCGGTTTGGTCGTACTTATCGTGTAATTGCTCAGGCAGATTCCCCATTCCGTATGCAACCAGAGAATATTAATCTGTTAAAGGTGAGAAATGCAGCGGGAGACATGATTCCACTTTCGACCTTTGTCACGATTAAGCGTAGTTCTGGCCCCGACCGTGTTATGCACTATAACAGTTTCCCATCAGCCGATATTAGTGGTAACGCTGCACCAGGTTATTCATCTGGTCAGGCAACTGCCGCAATTGAAAAAATTGTGCAGGAAACATTGCCACAAGGCATGACCTATGAATGGACCGATCTGGTCTATCAGGAGAAGAATACAGGCAATACTGCGGTCATGGTTTTTGCTCTGGCAATTATTTTGGCGTTCCTTTTCCTTGCAGCTCAATACAACAGTTGGTCAATGCCTTTTGCAGTATTACTTATTGCACCAATGGCCTTGTTATCTGCGATTGTGGGTGTTTGGGTAACTGGTAGTGATAACAACATCTTTACCCAGATTGGCTTTGTTGTTCTGGTGGGACTTGCTGCAAAAAATGCCATCTTAATTGTGGAGTTTGCCCGAGCCAAAGAGGATGAGGGTTTGAATCCTTTTGATGCGGTACTTGAAGCAGCCCGATTAAGATTACGCCCAATTCTGATGACCTCAATTGCATTTATTGCTGGTGTGATACCACTGGTATTAGCCACAGGTGCTGGTGCAGAAATGCGTCATACAATGGGTATCGCTGTTTTCTCTGGAATGCTAGGCGTGACGATCTTTGGTTTACTGTTTACACCAATTTTCTATGTCGTCATTCGTAATTTTATTCTGCGTAGAGAACAGGCCAAAGCAATCGTACAGGAGGGTTCAAAATGAAAAATTTAACACTTCATTTAAACCGATACACTTTCCTCAAGAAAATGAGTGTACTAACCATTGCCACTATTCTTGCAGGATGTTCAATGGCACCAATATATGAGCGACCTGTCTCTCCTATGTCGGAACACTATCCAACAGGAGAAGCTTATCCAGGGCGGCAAGTGAACAATGGAAAGCAAACAGTCGCAGCCGATATTGGCTGGCGTGACTTTTATACCGATCCTGTCTTGCTCCAACTCATCGATCATGCATTGAAAAACAATCATGATTTTAAGGTGACAGCTTTAAATGTTGAGGCGATAGAAGCACAGTATCGTATTCGTCGTGCTGACCGTTTACCACATGTGAGTGTTACCGCAGAGTCAGCCAGTCAGCGTTTACCGTCTGATCTTGCTTATAACCCCCGCATGTATCAGGTTGGTGTTACTTCGGTCGCATGGGAAATCGATTTATGGGGCCGAGTACGCAGTCTGAGTGATCAGGCTTTACAGAACTATTTGGCTTCTAAAGAGGTCCAGACAGCATCACAGTTAAGTCTGGTATCCGCAGTTGCTAATGCTTATCTGGTCTATAAGGCCGATCAGGAAACGTTAGGTTTAACCAAGGCGACTTTGGCGACACAGCAGAAATCCTATGACTTGACCAGGAAACTTGTTGATGTTGGTAATGCAACCCGATTTGACTTACGTCAAGCTGAAATAGGACTGCGCACAGCACAAATCAATTATGCAAAATTCTTGCGTATTACTGCACAGGATCGTAATGCTCTGGTGTTACTTCTGGGTTCGCCATTAACACAGGAACTTGCGGTCCAATTGGACCAGTCCCCAAAAATTCCTGATCAGGTTGTCATACAGGATATACCAGTTGGTTTACCATCGGATCTACTTCAACGTCGTCCAGACATTCGTGCCGCAGAACATAAGCTTCAGGCTGCGAATGCAAACATTGGAGCAGCCCGTGCAGCATTTTTTCCATCCATTACCCTAACGGGTTCGGCGGGTACGGCAAGTTCCAGTCTGGATAATCTATTTAATGCAGGTACAGGTGCATGGAGTTTTATGCCCAAGATTAACTTGCCCATATTTAGTGCAGGTTTAAATCAGGCAAATCTGGATCGCTCACATATCATGAAGCAGATTGAAGTCATCAACTATGACAAATCTATTCAAACAGCTTTTCGTGAAGTTGCTGATGGGCTGGCTGGCAAATCTACGCTAGATGAACAGATCAAATCGCAGCAGCAAATGATTGCGGCCAGCCAGGATGCTCATAAGTTGGCAACCTTACGTTTTGATGCTGGTGAAGATAATTATCTCGCAGTCCTCGACTCACAACGAACACTGTACGCATCTCAGCAGGCACTTATACAGACCCGCCTGGAACGCCTGAATAATCAGGTCAACCTCTACAAGGCATTAGGTGGAGGCTGGAATGAACATACCGTACAGATTGAACGTAAATCTTTGAAATAGCACATCGATGGAGTTCATCTTTTGATGGAAAGAGATGAATTCCTGAAAAGATGAAACAGAATATGAGGTCATGTAAATGAAATTTATTATCCATGATATAGAAAACTTCCCATTTGTTGAGTTTAAGCAAGATCAGGCAGTTCCAGGCTATTCACCTTAATGGCAGTTGGAAATGCAGGAGTTCCTGGAAATGAGTAGTCCGTTTGTGATTGTTTATGATCAATTATCAATGCAAGAAACACCTGAAGACTTTAAACAACGTGGTCTTTGGCTTAAAAACCATAAAGATGAACTTAATCAGTTGTGTAAGGCAATTATCTGCATTGAACCTGATCAGGAAAAAAGAGTTGCCATCAGAAAGATGACGGAAATGGCTGTAAAGGCATTTGGCATACCTTATGAAATCGTCGATACCAGGGAAGATGCCGAACGGATCGCTGATGAACTTACTCAAGTCTAAGGTGAATGTGATGAACATTATTTATATCAATCAATTGAAGCAAGATTTTGATGGTCAAGAGGAAAAATCAAAGCCTTTTTTCATGACATTCTTACTCATTCTTATGACGTTAGGATTAGCTTCAATTTCGCATGCAAAAGCACCGATCAATACAGCTTTGGAAACCGTGGAGAGCTATCTTAATATCTGGAATGGTACGCAGCCAGATGACCTGACTAAAGTTCTTGACCCGAATGTTGAGTATTTCAATACAAGTAATGAAGAAACCCGTAAAGGTACAGCATCTGTAATTGAGGTACCCAAGTTTTTATTAACAGTCATTCCTGATCGGAAGATGACGCTTACATCCCCGCCACTCATTGTTGGTGATAAGGTTGCTGTCGAATGGCAGCTTCAGGGAACCCTCAATAAAAAAGACCAGTCTGGTAAAAAAGACGCAAAAGTAATCACTTTTAAAGGTGCTTCATTTTTTGAGGTTAAAAATAATAAGATTACATACATCGGTGATTACTACAACAATCATCCATTGCGTAGTCAGTTAGAGCCATAATCAGGAATGCTATAAAATGTCTTCGCACAACCATACACAAGATCACAAGCATAAACACTCTGAACATGATCATTCTGGGCATAAGCATAGTCATGGTAACGGCCATAAACACAACCATGATCACTCAGGACACCATCACGGTCATGGTGGTCATCATCATGATCACGACCACAGCCATATCCCGAGTAATAAAAAAATTCTGACCATAAGTTTTTTACTGATTACCATTTTTATGGCAGTGGAATTTATAGGTGGTTTTATTACCAATAGTTTGGCCTTGATTTCGGATGCTGGCCACATGCTGAGTGACTCTGTTGCACTTGGTATTGCACTTGCAGCAGTCTTTATCGGTCAAAAACAGATTACCAAAAATAAAACATACGGCTATCAACGCTTTGAAATACTGGCTGCTGCATTGAATGGTATTACACTGGTTGGTATCGCACTGTACATCTTTATTGAGGCAATTCTACGGTTCCAGCAGCCACAACATATTGAAGTACAAGGGATGTTGATCGTTGCCAGTATTGGATTGCTGATTAATATCATTGTTGCAGTAATGATTTTTAAAGGTAGTGATACCGAACACGACTTGAATATGCGAGGTGCTTACCTGCATGTACTCAGTGATTTGTTAGGTTCTATTGGCGCAATTGCTGCTGCGCTATGTATCTACTTCTTTGGATGGGCCTGGGCAGATACTTTAGCCAGTGTTCTAGTTGCAATACTTGTTCTTCGCAGTGGATATTCAGTTGTAGTAAAGGCTTCGCATGTTTTAATGCAGGGTACACCAGAAAAATTTGACTTGGCAGAAATCAAAGAAACCATTCTTCAAGACCAGCGAATTCAAGGTGTACATGATTTACATATATGGAGTCTGACAAGTAAACGTTATATTTTATCCTGCCATATTGTTGTAAGTGAAGAAATGAGTATGCAGGAAGTGCAGATACTCTTACATGATCTGGAGAATGTCATACAAAATCTAGGTATTGAGCATGTCACTATTCAGGCTGAAACATCACTCAACAATCACGATGATATTCATCATTGCATTATTGAAAATATACCAAAGGATTCAGAACACTGAGTTTAAAAAGGTTAAATATTCCTAATATAGGTGCTTATCTAGTCACAAGTGGTACCCAAGTTTAATGGCACTTAAAAGTGCCATTAAACTATATATAATTCAATTTGATATGTAATAAAATTACCCATAGGAAAGAATTATGGAATAGGCTAAAAGAAGATGGTCACAATTGTAAGATTCGAAAATTATTTTTCCTCCTTTTCCTCCTTTTCCTCCTTTTCCTCCTTTTCCTCCTTTAACTTGATATTCGTAATTCCAATTTTTCTTAGAGCATTCAATAACGTTGATTCACCCTCTGACAAGCCAGCAGATTTTGAATGTCTAAAAACAAATAATTGAGTAACCAAATTGGAGCCTAGGAGAGTTGTCGTATAAGAGCCCTCTGACAAAGGCAGGCTCTCCATGAGCCCAGAAATATACTGCTCAAATTGTTCTACGGTTCTTGACCTAAATATTAGACCAGCATGCCCACGCTCCTTGAGAACACTTTCCCCATCTACAGTTGAAACGTAAGTCGCTGGTTGTATATCGAAAAGATAAACTGGAGGGCAATTTACAAGAGATAATCGGATGACCAATGCTCCACGAAGTGCTGTTTTATTTGAGTTTGCATAACACCAATTTTTATAAGTTTGTTTTTCTCCATCTGTAATATCTTTATTATTTAATGTTTCTGAATTAACGAAAAAAGCCATGAGAGTGGGTTTATCGCTGTAATCAAACTCTTCCTCAAAAGTATAATAGTGGACTGCATTGACAATACTGGGATTTAACGAGCGTGCCTTTAAACATGCATTCCATAGGCCCATGATTCTTCCATGATATGGAGCTTCAAACTCTGTATCTCCATTAGTGGTCGGGTTAATTTGGACATTTAGAACTTCCTTAGAGCTATCAGGTTCTCCTGTACCAACTGTATTGGTTTCTTTAGTATTTTTCTTTCTCTGTGGTTGGGTGATGGTTCTTTCATACTTTGTTTTACTTTTTTCCCCGATAGGGCCTGAACCTAACCATGTAAATTCATGACCTAAAATAACCGATTGTAATAATGGTTTGCGCCCTCCTTGATCTTCAGATACGTTAATCTGACCAGGACCTAGTTGCAACTGAGGAGGATTAGGTGAGTTGACATCTACAGGTTTCTTAATGCGGTGAATTACCTTTGGAACACGTCTGATAAGTGTTTGATCAGGTAGTTCTATTCCAAGAATTGTCAAGGCTAAAAAAGCATTGGTGTCAGGAATACAAAAACCTGAAACCCTAATTTTTCTCGTTTCCTTATGCCACGGCATTACTTTAGGGTATATATGGTTTCTTTGGATAAAATCATCATGTTTTGCAATACTGCTAAATAAGATTCTTACGGCATCTTGGGTATATTCGCTATATTTATAGTAGGCAATAAATACATGATCATCTGATGTGAGACTATCACCTATAAGGATAGTCCATGTATTTTCTTCTTCTGGATGAGGGGTGTAGAGCCTTTCATGTCTTTCGACCTCATCATATGTTGTTAGAATTCTAGGAAGTTCTGTAGAGAGGCCATATCCTCTCACCAGAAACTCAAAACAAGGTACGAGAAGCTCCTTATATTCCTGATCCTTTAAAGAGAAAGAAATACAATTTTCACGTTGGCTTGGGTTAATATAAAACTTATTCCTGTCTGAGAAGAAATGATCTATTTTTCCTGTCTTTTCATCTCGCTTATATGCTTGAACAAAGGTATGTTTAAAATTTGTATGATCAATATCAAATTCCCGTATTTCCAAAGGAAGATAGTCAACTAATCGTTCATGGTGCCAAACTGTTCCAATAGGCCAAGACATCAAATCTGTTATATTTGCATCAATAAAAATAAAATTATCTGTGGGTGTGTAATCTTCCAGAAGTTCCCTAAAAGCCACATGAACTTTAGGTTGAGCATTTCTACGATCAGCTTTTGCTAACGCTCCATACCACCACACCATTAAGAACTTTTCAGCATTGGATTCAAGAACTTTGAATGCCGGTGATTTTGTTTTATCTGGAGAATTATCAGTATTTTTTTCATTAGAATGTTTGTTCATGGTCAACCTCTCTATTAGTAATATTATCGACTAGTCAATTCTTCTTATATGCTCAGCTCGGCCGTAGGGATATATTGCCCATCTACCCAATCGTAAAGCTGAATATCACAAACACCATTCAAACGATGTCCCAAGACCATTGCAAAAACTGAGGGTGCTTTAATAAAGAGGTGTAATTTAGATAACTTATTTTCAGATTTGAATGAAACTAAAGCGGATTTTGCCTCTCTCACAGCAAGATTTAGAGTTTCCATATTATCAATCGCATAAGAGCTTTCTAAATTCATTCTAGGTAAGCTCTTTACTTCATTCATTGTAGAGTCAATGTCTTTACCTATAGCTGTAGGAAATCCGATAGTAACTATGGCTTCAGTTTCTCCCTGTAGCTCAACAGGGGCGATTTTATTAAAAAATTGTCCCTCTTTCTGTTTATGGTCATCAGTGCGATAAGCGAGGCCATTATGTTCTATTTTAAGTAGGAAATTACGTGTGGCACTAAATACATAGCCAAGCATACATGCAGTGGACATTCTCTGTTTGCCATCTATAAGGAGGGTTCTACGGTTACCACTGCTATGAATGAAATCCCCAATCGATACTGCTTTTTTGATTAGGTTGTTCCAGTCGCTGGAGGTTTTTTGGGCACGATCAGGACCATTGAAATCACGAATATCTAAGTTTAAGTCTTGATACTGACTGGATGATGCTGAAAGATTAATTTTTATAGGATCGGATAGCCACTGACTTCTACTTATATCTTCTTCAAGAGCATGGCAAATAAAACTTTCAAAGTCTTTACGATATATTGGACCAAAAGATGAACGAGAAATTAGATTTTTGAACTGATCTTTTAGTTGTTTGACCTGACTCCTGAGCAGTTCAATATTTATTGTGTCTTGAATTTCACTTAGAAATATAGACTCACTATTCTCAGAATTAAAAGTTATGAAACCAACATAATCAAGAGCAAATTCAGCTAAAGAGAAATCAATTTTTTTACCAACACACCAATCAAGGTATTCCGAGCGCCCATTCACTGAAACTGAAGAGTCGTCATCATAAGAAGATCCAACCCCTCTTAATCGGTCTATTTTTGAAATTAATGGTGAGATAGCGGTGTTATAACTTGGGCATACTAAATTAAACCAAATAAAGTTTTTTGGGTGGGTATCAAAAAGACTTTTAAAACGCCTTATTTCATCCCAAAATTCCGTAGCCGTTAAGGAGTGATTTTTTGCTTCATACATTACATGTAATGACTTTTCCGAAGAAAAATAACAAACTTCTATATCACTTAATGCTTCACTCACTATATGGCTAAATGCACTTTGTGAAAGCCATAGCGGTAAGCTCCTTAATACAAATGCATCCTGATATTCAAATCCTACTCGTGCAATCGCACCACCAGTTGATTGTTTTTCTAACAGACTCGCACTCATTATTATCTCTCTAAATCTAGGGTGGATCGGTAACAGGAACCATCTGGAAGGTAGGTGTGAGCACTGCCCTCAAGATGATTGTTTTTTAAATGAAAAATCAGTAAGACTACAAAATTTGCCCCAACTTTTGGATCGGACACCAATTCCCTCATGGTGTGATGGTCTTTACTGCTGGGTTGTACACTAAAGAGAGGATGGCTATGCCATTCACCTAAATAGTTAAATTTTTGATAATTATTGTTTGTTGATTTATGAAAAAGGCGAATTGCTTTAATAGCATCCGTAATTCCACGTACAAAGGATGCTATCGTTCCACTCTTTTGAACAGTTAATGAGCTAACTCTAAAATGGTTTGTACCTATATGCTCACCCATTAAAACACCGCCACATTCGTGGGTTCCAGACTTCAACAGGGCTTTTATCAGTAAAATTTGTATATCAGTAGGAATGGATATTTTCAGCATCAGTATTAACCTTTCATCGGTTCAGACTCTTCAATAGAATTGCCATTTTCACTTTCAGATATCTGTTTATCCGTAGGAGATTCTGTTACTAAAGCACCTGAACAATCGATAGGATGAGTATCAAAAGGACATTGAAATATCCAATATTTACGGAACCCTATTAAATATGCTGAATATGGATAAGAGGATTGCTCATCAATTGTACATAAAGTATCTAATGTGAACTGCGTCATAGAGGCTGCAAGAGCCGTTACATCTGCATCTGATGCAATATATGTTTGGTTTTGTGTTTGAAAGCCGTAATTATTAACTTTGCCTTCTGGGATTGGTTCCAACGTTTGTAAGACACCATGAATATGATTGCGAAGTTCTAAGGGGGAGGCATCTAACGTTGGGCGACTACGGGCCATCATTGCTCCACCACCGCCACCAAAGATTTCACCCCATACCATTGCAATATGTTTTCTTTTAGCAATTGCAGCTAATGTTAAGAAAGTATGTGTATTTGCTGTCGCATCAATAATCAGATTACATGTGGCAATAGCATTAGCGATATTGGAATTTAAATGAGGATTTTCCTGCCCACCGATTTGCATTTCATACGTTTCAACTTGCATGTCTAATGCAGTTCGTTTTAATGCTCTTTCAACAGCATGGGTTTTAGCAAAGCCAACATCTAACCAGTTGAGTTCATTACGGACAAGATTCTGGGGTGCCAGAATATCATCATCAATAAGTAGAAAGTTTTTACAGCCAGACCGTGCCAGTGAAATTGCAATTTTACTTCCTAACGATCCAAGACCAACGATTACTATCTTTGCATCATTGGTATTGCTAAATTGTGCTGGCAATCTTTGATTCTGATCATCATGTAGATTAATAGCTGGATAACTTACGAAAAGTGGTGCTGTATTATTAATTAAGAATAGTTCCAAGTTACCATTTAAGTCATATAACAATAGAGGCTTTATGGAACTTGTGAATTCCTCCTGAGTAGGCCATAAATTGCCTAAAGAGGATTCTAACGAAAGTCGATCATTTACAGATTCCTTTAATAAAGGAACAGAATCAACTCTTATTGCCCATCCAGACAATTCAAATCTTTCATTAGAAAATGATGGGACGATGTCAGGTAGAGGTTTGTTCTGAATATTTGTTGGAACAATAACGGTCTTGTCCCGAAAGCTTGAGATGGCAACCTTAAAGTCCATTTTTTCAGGGTCACTACCCAATAGTATGTGACGTAACATTGGTGTTCCAATGAACCTTTCTGAAATACCTCTTAATTTTTGACCTATTGTTTCAGAATGCCTAGATGGCACAGGTTCTACATCCATCTCCAATACAGTCATTGCGTCTGTTAATAAAAGAATCCGGGCACTTCTAATTAGTTCCACTCCACTGATATTGGTATTCCAATTATCTGGACCGTATTCTAGACACAGCACTCCTGAACCACCGTACTGGTGCAAGATACTCCATCTTTCACCAGATTTTTGTGGGCGTATATATGCTGGTAGCTCTGGGAAAAGCTCTGGATATACTAAAACACCATTAAAATCTATAGTTCCTATCTTGAGAGAGAAGTTTAAATGCAGTTCATTAGTGCCTGTTGAGTTCCACTCCTGAATCTTAAAACTGTTTTCCTCATTTTCAAGATCGGTCAATAACTGCCGTTCTTGAATCAAGCGTTCTAATGGTGTTTTTAGCAGTTCCATTACGCAAAGCCTCCTGGTTTATTTGGATAAACAGGGGTTGATGGAAATGTTAATCCTGCACCTAAAGCTGAACGGATTAAAGAGCTGGCCATATCAGCAGAATTTGCACTTTTGTGTGATGCCGAACGTGGAAAACGATTACCCAAGACCTGCCGCCATAGAGCTAATGCTTTATCATCATCTGTTTCATTTAAGGCATTTCGTGCAATAGCAGCTTGTTCTTTTACCTTTTCATAAAAGGTTTTGAACTCATCTGCTGTGACCGCAGAAAAAACATTATTGCCTGCAACACCAGGATCTTCTAAATGTGGAATTATGCCTAGTGACGCATAAATCCCATAAGAATCCCTGATTGTTTCTAAAAGATAAACAAACAACTTTTCATAGTTGGATTCGTAGTAATTCATATGCTTGGCAACTAGACATTCTAAAATGAATCCTTTTGGTCGTTTTAAATCAGACAAGTTCTCACGACGCCACCATTTAAATAGCTTCACAAGAGGCTTAAATCGCCCATTTGCATTTTTATTCACCTCAACAGTCCACTCGGTATGGGCTGGAGGGTTGGTAACTAGCCATTCTTCAAGATGAATGTCTGGAATCAGATAGCCACCATATCCATCTGAAATGATAGGGACAACATCCATATCAACTTTTTTCAACTTAACATTTACTGAACGACGGTTAACGGTAAGATCGGTATATCCAATATCCTTTAATGCTGTATGTACTGCATCAAGGACAATTTGAGGATTATCGTTAATTGTGTGATTTGTAAGGGCAATAATATCTACATCTGGTCTTTGTGTGATACCGCCTATAGTAGTCGGACGTACTGCCGTATTTCTTTTATAAGAACCTGATAAGAACGTATGCACATGTACTTTGCTGAATTCATTATGCACTTTTAAAGCATCACGAAGCGTATTATGTGCGCTTGAACAATCATTAACCGTTGTTGTAGATGGTTCAATATCGGAAAGTAGGTCAAGAAACTGCTGTTGAGTTGTCATAATTCTCTCTGAGCCCATGTACTAAAATGGGGCATAAAATTAAGTGCGATCAGAAAAATTAAGTAACCTACTACTGTGGACTTTGTTGCATAGCAGTAGGTTATTTAACCGTGTTTACGATATTGAGTTTGAGTTATCAGGATCATCCGATTTTTTATTACGGATAGTATCCTTTTCTTCTTTCAATGGCCGAGTTCTGGGAAATTTAAAATATCCAGTTGGATGGACAATAATTTTTCCAGATTTATGGCGATAAGATTTACAAAACACGAAGTCTTGATTTTCGGTAGGCATTGTTAGCCCTCCTATTTTGGCGGCTCGTTTTTCAGGGCGCATACCAAAATAAGCGGGTAAATCTTGAGATTTACGGGCCTAAATGTTAGAATGGGGTTCTGACAGCCAGATCTAACATGAGGTATGCGTAGGGCTTAGAGCCATATGCCTTTCCTGTGTGAAAATCTATCAAGCCGACTCTACCCAATAGAGTCGGCTTTTTAATTTATGAAACCATCTCAATAGTCTCCATTGAATCTAGGTCAAAATAATATAGTTTTTTAAAGTCATCTTCATATAAGTCAAATAATTGAGATAACTCACTAATGACAGATGCTGATGTTTTTTTTGCATCTATTGCATAGTCAAAGAGCATTGAAGCTACTCTATATGTCGCTTCTCGATCCAATTCATTTGGTTCAACTTTACGATAACCACGCATAGCCATTTGCCGCCATAAATTGGCACTTTGACTTGAAGTTATAGTTCCTAACTCTGACGCCCTATAGATTAAGGCCGCCATTGAGGTTTTCCATTCCTTTTTAAGTCTTAGATAATGAGCTAAATTGGTTGAACCTAATTGATCAATAATTTTTTCTTCTGGCATTAAGAATTCGGCAGCAAAGTCATTTGCTTCTTTTTCCATAAACTCAGATGGCTCTTCATGGAGGACCAAATGCCCAAGCTCATGTGCTAATGTGAAGCGTATTCTATCATTTGGCTGGTTTGCATTTAGAAATACGCATGGAGACACACCATGCATTTTTAAGGATACGCCATCAACATTATTATCTTTAAAGTCGCATAAAAAGACTAAAACCCCAGCATCTTCCACAGTGGCAGTTAGGTTTTCAAGAGGTTCATTTCCTAACGCCCACAATGATCTAAGCTTTTTAGCCGCTTCTTGAGGAGTGTTTACATCTAGGCCAATTTTAAAAGTTGGTAAGGAGTTTTTTCTTTTTGGCACATTTGTGAATAATTCTAATGTTTGTACATGGCCCATTTTTAACATCATTTCAGCATTCATGCGGCTCAATGCTTTAGCTGTGGTAGAGCTTTTTTTTCTGTATGCATGCAAACTAATTGGCAGTGCATTTAGCTTTTCAATATGTTCGAAAAATCGTATAGGGAAATGTAGGGCATTGGATAGATTATGGATAACTTCATCGGAGGGTTTTAAGTCCCCACTTTCAATTTTAGATAATGAAGCCTGGGTAATAGACTGTCCCATTTCAGCAATTAGTTCAGTTTGACTAAGACCACGAAAGTTTCGTGCAATACTAAGCATGTCAGGATTGAAATGAGTCATATTCACCTCCAAGATCATTGACTTACAGATCAAGTTAATCGAATGATAACTGAACAAAAAAGCTTATGCAAATTTTTCTTAAAATTATTCCTAAATTGTTTCTTTTTTATCTTACATTGCTTTATGTAGTGGTCATTTTGGTTTTTAGCACAACATATAGTGTTTTTGATTTTACATTCTATTTGAAAGATTTTAATTTCGCTATAGAATTTTATGTCAAAATTTGAGCATTAAAATATTTGGGTAAAGATGGAGGATGATCAGTGTTCTTATAAGGGGCAGTTTGACTTTCGATTATTTAGAAAATGTATTTTTATTAAATATTTGACCATTTGGAGGGAATTCTAAAGTGATTTATTCTTGCTAAAATTAGGTTTAAGGACGATTGCCTCCTTTTCTCCCAGAGTGTAATTAAATAAAGGATTTAAAATGAAGATGAACTTGAATAAGGATGGAAAAAAACGTATTCACTTTATAATCAGAGAGCTTGATAAGACTCAGAATGAAGTAAATAAAATTTCAGCTTCAGTTCAGATAGACGAGGATGATCAATATCAGCGTATTAATAGAGCATATTTTCAGTTGTTCCAAACACATTATCTTTCCTTTAAATTACTTATGAAAGAAGATCATTTTTCCTCCGCTGTCGTCGTAGCTCGTACGATGCTAGAAATATATGTTAGGTGTTTTTATTTAGAGTTTATAGAACAGCCTAAAGGGACAGATGTTGAAACGTTAATTACTCAACCAAAAGACTTTGCTAGTTTTTTTCAGATGAGTACAGCTTTAGATAATTTTGAAGACCCAGACAATGGAGATTTTCATAAACACTTCAAGCAATTCACAAAGCAAGGTAAAGCTTTGTACGAGAAGTATTCAACTTTCACACATGGTCGTGGTGAGCTACTGAATGTGCTATTTAAAGGTAAACAACCTGTCTGTGCCTATGAGGATATTGAAAGTATATTGCTGACCCTTAATGGCATGTTACAGGTGTTTGCAATGCAATTTCTACATATGAATGCTAATGAAGCATTGAAAAAAAGATTGCTTGATAGAGTGCTTAAAACTGAAGAAACTTTTCTTAATCATGGTATAGGCCAACCAGACTATTATTCTAATTTAACCTCTTGGTGAACTAAATAGGAAATGAGAGAACAACAGTGCAAAACTGTTTTTCTCTCAATATATTATCGCTTCCATTTTCTAAGTCGCATAGTTGTTTGGAATGTCGCATAGTTGTTTGTAAATGACAGCCGCCCCCAACTAGTGCAATCGCTGATGCTGTATGGTGGGGCGCTCGGAATGGACGCTGTCCAAAGGTATGCGGTGTATTTGAAATAGAATAAATACTCGCAACTTCAAGTGTCTCTTGATTAGAAAGCGGTGGCAAAATTGAAGGAAGGCGTGAAGCGAGTAAAGTCTTACCTGTACCTGGTGGCCCTTTAAAGAGCAGCGAGTGTCCGCCTGCCGCGGCTATTTCTAGTGCGCGACGTGGACGTAGCTGACCTTTTACATCTGCCAGATCAAATTTATAAGGCATTTGGTTTGAGTTCACTGCAGGTTCAATCGAAGATAGCGATTTCATGCCCAGAAAATGATCACAAACTTCTTTTAAATGGCTCACTGGATAACATTCAAGATTCGGTAAATGGCTAATATCCTGACTATTATCGAGAGGTAAAAGCATTTTATGCTTGGCCTGTTGACACGCCATTGCCAAAGTTAAAGTACCTGACACTGGTCTTACATGGCCATCTAAAGCTAATTCACCAATTAATTCAAAATCTTCGGCACAGTTTTCTGGGAGCTGGCCAGATGCAATTAAAATACCTATAGCAATAGGTAAATCTAGACGTGAACCATCTTTGGGCAAATCTGCTGGTGCAAGATTAATGGTCAATCTTTTAGTTGGAAATTGAAATCCACTATTAATAATGGCTGAGCGAACCCGGTCTTTACTTTCTCTTACCGCCGCCTCTGCTAGGCCGACAATAGTAAGAGAAGGTAAGCCTTGACTCACATGTACCTCAACTTCAATCAGAGGCGCATGTAAACCTAAAAGTCCCCGTGTATAAATTTTAGAAAAAGACATCTTATTGTTCCATTATGGTGCTTCATTTTTAATCGTTGTAAAGTATAAATGCGCTACGTTGGTGCTTATTTTTTATTCTTTAAAGTTTCTTCTAACAAACTTACTTGTCTTTGTAGTTCTTCTAAACGTTGATTGGCTGATTGAAGTGCAGTCTTTTGACGGTCGATCTCTTGTTTGGAAACAAGATCCAACTTTTCGACTGCTTCATTTAATAATGCACGTAAATTTTTTTCCAAATCTTTTTTAGGCTCATCAATTTGTTCCAGAATGGCCTGTAGCAAAGTTTCTAGCATGAAATATCCAAAGTGTTGTATTACCTTATGGTTTACAGTTTAACACTGCTTAAGCGCTGGATATAGGTTTCAATTCTTTTAGTGCAAATAGATCATTAAATCAGCATATAACACTACTGAAAATTCATTTTATTTTTGATAGCTCATCTACATCTTGCTCACTAAATAGGTTATAAAGAAAGTTCATGCAAAAGATTCATTTCCCTCAACCTTTGAAATATTGGCATGAAAATTGAACATAAAACCTTACTGGTGAAAAGAAGCCGAAGGAAACAAACATGAAGCTTGTAACTGCAATTGTAAAACCGTTTAAATTGGATGACGTGCGTGAAGCACTCTCTGACATTGGTGTACAAGGGATTACCGTAACTGAAGTTAAAGGTTTTGGTCGTCAAAAAGGGCATACAGAACTCTACCGTGGTGCAGAGTATGTGGTTGATTTCTTACCTAAAGTAAAAATCGAGATTGCGATTAGTGATGAAATGGTCGACGCAGTAATTGAATCAATTACACGTGTGGCAAGCACTGGAAAAATCGGCGATGGTAAGATTTTTGTGACTAACCTGGAACAAGTAATCCGTATCCGTACGGGTGAAACTGGACCGGATGCTGTCTAAATTGGCACAAAGCTTGCTGAGTAGAAAATAACTCGCAAATGAGGTTGGGGGACACGAATGAAAAAAATGCTTATGGCGCTCAGTCTATCAGGCGCTCTTTTGGGTGGTACTGCCGTTTGGGCAGAAGAAGCTGTAACAACGCCAACATCGGAAGTTGCGGCTGTATCAACATCTCCAGCTACTGCAACTACTGCAGAAGCACCAGTTGCTGAAACTCCAGCAGCTCCAGCACCGACACCTACTCTTGATACGGGTGATACCTCTTGGATTTTAGTTTCAACCGCATTGGTTCTATTAATGACCATTCCGGGATTGGCATTATTCTACGGCGGTATGGTACGTAAAAAAAATGTACTCAGTACGATGATGTTCAGCCTTTCAGCTGCAATCTTGGTAAGTTTGCTGTGGGTGATTGCTGGTTACTCAATCGCGTTCTCTGGCACAGGTGCATTTTTTGGTGATTTGTCTAAAGCAATGCTAAACGGGGTGGCGTTTGATGCATTAAGTGGGACAATTCCTGAAAGTCTCTTTGTTATTTTCCAAATGACTTTTGCCATTATTACAGTTGCGATCCTTAGCGGTTCTATTGCAGACCGTATGAAGTATTCAGCTTTCATGGTGTTTATTGCAGTTTGGGTGCTTGTTGTTTATGCACCAATTACTCACTGGGTATGGGCTGCAGATGGCTGGTTATTTAAAGCAGGCGCATTAGATTTTGCTGGTGGTACAGTTGTACATATCAACTCAGGTGTTGCAGGTCTAGTTGCTGCTTACATGCTTGGAAAACGTATTGGCCTTGGCCGTGAATCTATGGCTCCACATAACCTGACTTTAACTGTAGTTGGTGCAAGCTTACTTTGGGTGGGTTGGTTTGGCTTTAACGGTGGTAGTGCTCTAGGCGCTGGCGCTCGTGCAAGTATGGCAATTTTAGTGACTCAAGTTGCTGCTGCCGCTGCTGCATTCTCTTGGTTAGTTGTTGAACGTATGATTCGTGGTAAAGCATCTGTATTAGGCGGTGCTTCCGGTGCGGTAGCTGGTTTGGTTGTGATTACACCAGCAGCAGGTTTTGTTGGGGTAGGCGGTGCTTTAGTGATGGGCCTTATTGGTGGCGTCGTGTGCTTCTGGGGTATTACAGCACTTAAACGCTTACTTAAAGCCGATGATGCTTTGGATGCGTTTGGTTTGCATGCGGTAGGTGGTATTGTCGGTGCGATTTTAACAGGCGTATTCTACAGTGACGAAATTATTAAAGCAGCCAACGTTGCATTAGCTCCAACATTCGCTGGCCAATTATGGGTACAAGTTGAAGGCGTATTGGCAACCATGGTTTACAGTGGTATCGCGACTTTCATTATTCTTAAAGTGATTGATCTTGTGATTGGTATCCGTGTTAACTCTGATGATGAGCGCATGGGTCTGGATTTAAGCCAACATGGCGAACGTATTGAATAATCATTAATATATCTGTCTTAAAAGAACAGTCTTGCGCTGTGATCAAAGCGATGCTTTGATCTTGCTCAGGACTGTTTTTTTGTCTCATAGAATGCTGGTTCTGTAAGTGTGGAAATTTTGCTACACTAGGTCAAAGTAATCGACCCTATAAATCCGCTATGCATTGTCCATTTTGCAACGCCGCAGATAGTAAAGTCATCGATTCACGTTTAGCCGCCGAAGGCTGTCAGATTCGTCGACGTCGTGAGTGTGTAATTTGCGGTGAACGTTTTACCACTTTTGAAAGCTATGAAGTGGTAATGCCCCGTGTGATCAAATCGAATGGAAAAAATGAACCTTTCGATGAGGCTAAATTACGCCGTTCGTTAATGCATGCTTTGCAAAAACGTCCAGTTACACAAGAGCAGATCGAAACAGTTTTAAGTGATATTCAACTGCAGATTCGCCGTTTAGGTGAGCGTGACGTGAAATCTAGAACAATTGGCGAAATCGTCATGCAATCTTTATTTGCCCTTGACCATGTTGCTTACGTCCGATTTGCTTCTGTCTATCAAGATTTTCAGGATGTTGAAGCGTTTCGCCGTCAAATTGAGCAAATGCAACAACGTGAACACTAATCATTTGAGATATTTATGTCTGAGTTGAAACAAGATCAGTATTGGATGCAGCAAGCTATTGAACTTGCCAAACGAGGACTATATTCGACCAAGCCTAATCCAAATGTTGGTTGTGTGATTGTCAAAGATGATCAGTTAATTGGCCAAGGTTTTCATCCTAAAGCAGGTCAGCCACACGCAGAGGTTTTTGCCTTACGCGAGGCGGGTGAACATGCACAAGGTGCAACAGCTTACGTTACGCTTGAACCATGTGCACATTATGGCCGGACTCCTCCTTGTGCCGAAGCATTGGTGAAAGCTCAAGTTAAAAAAGTAGTGGTCGCTTGCCCTGACCCCAATCCATTGGTTGCGGGTAAGGGCGTTCAGATTTTGGAAAATGCCGGAATTGAAGTAGAAGTTGGCATTTGCGAAGATTTAGCATCAAAACTTAATCAAGGTTTTTTAAAGGCAATGTCTACAGGCATGCCTTATGTACGTTTAAAGGTAGCCTCAAGTTTAGATGGACGTACTGCAATGGCATCAGGTGAGTCAAAGTGGATTACAGGCTCTGCTGCTCGTCAAGATGTACAACATTGGCGTGCGATTTCAGGAGCAGTGATTACAGGTATTGAAACTGTGATTGCAGATGACTGTCAGCTTAACGTGCGTTCACTCAATAATTTTGATATCGAGACAGTTGCTCAGCCAAAACGTGTTGTTCTAGATCGCCAAGGGCGTTTGCCACTTACGGCTAAAATTTTAGAAAATCCTGAAACTGTGATGGTGATGGGGCCGTATCGTCAAGAACTTGCTGATTTAGGCGTGATACAATTAGAAATTCAGCCTTTAAAAATGCTGTTACAGACCCTATCTAAGCAACATCAAATTTATGATGTGTTGGTTGAAGCTGGCGCAACATTGTCTACTGCCTTTTTGCAAGAAGGTTTGGTGGATGAATTGATCAGTTATATTGCCCCGACCTTATTGGGGAAAAGTGCAAGGGCCATGTTCAATGCAGAATTTGAATATATGGCAGAGCAACTTCGTTTTACACTTCTTGATGTGACACAAATTGATCAAGATATACGCTTAAGGTTAATCCCTACGCAAGAGAAAGTATGAATTCAGAGCCTTCGGTTTATCACAAACGTCGTCATGCAGCCCGTACAACAGACGAATATCTTTTCCATCAGCTTGTGCCATACTTGGGTAACAAGCGCCGATTGCTCCATCTAATTTTAGAAGCCCTTGAAATTACAGGGACACTGAATAGCAAGAAAAAGAATCCACCGATTTTTGCCGATTTCTTTGCCGGCAGTGGCGTTGTATCTCGTTTAGCACGTCAAAATGGTTACCGTGTGATTGCGAATGACTGGGAACCTTATAGTCATGCTTTAAATCATGCGATTTTAGCCTGTGTAGATGCACCTGCTTTTAAAGAACTAGGTGGCTATCAAAAGGCGATCGATTATTTAAATCGCTTACCTGAAGTTAAAGGTTGGGTAACACATAACCTTTGTCCTCGTAACGATGATATATACGATCCAACTCGTGACCGTTTATTCTTTAAACGCCGTAATGGTATGCGTATCGATGCGATTCGCCAGCAGATTGCAACGTGGCAGGCACAAGGTGCAATTAATGATGTAGAGATGAGTGCTTTGCTTGCACCATTACTCTATTCAGCTAGTTTTGTTAGTAATACGAGTGGCGTATTTAAGAGCTTCCACCAAGGGTGGGGCGGACGTACTCAAACTGCGCTAGAACGAATTGAGTCATTACTTTGGTTAACACCGAGCCGTTTTTGTGAGATTGGTGATCGCAAACGTCCGGCTGCTGAAATGTGGTGTGTAGACTCCCAGCATCTAGCAAATCAAATGAGTGGTTTTGAAGTCGATGTTGCCTATCTCGATCCACCATATAACCAACACGCATATAGTAGTAATTACCATGTTTTAAATGCATTAACTTTATGGGATCAGGTGGATTTACCTTCACCGGATACCAAAGGTTATAAGAGTGGAATTGATAGAGCGTGGCGTAAAGAGCGTCCAAGTCCATATAACTCTTCTAAACATGCAAAAGATGCGTATGAGAAATTACTTTCAACGATCAATGCACGCTATATTCTGACCAGCTATTCAACTGATGGTAATATCGAGCCAAAAGATTTGCTTATGGCTAATCTGGAACGAGGCAAAGTGACCTTGTTAACACAAGATGTGCCGCGTTATCGCGTAAGTAAACAACGACAGTCTGAACGTGCACGTGTGCTTGAGTTTATTGTGATTACGGATACTCATGCCAAGTCAGGACCACCACTACGTCAGTTATTAGGCCAGCTTTACCACTTCGCCGAGCTAGGTGGTGTAGATACCTCAGGTAATAGTACACAGCTCGCACTTTGGTAAGCGCTGCAATTTAAGCAGTGTAAAAAGATTTGGAGATTGAGCCATGTTTACAGGCATTATTGAAAGTTTAGGTAAAGTAGAAAGCCTGCAAAGTGTAGGTGGTGATGTGCGTCTACGTATTCAGACTGATCTGGATATGTCAGACGTACATTTGGGTGACTCAATTGCAACCAATGGTATTTGCCTCACAGTCATTGAATGGGGTGATAACTGGTACGCAGCAGATGTTTCTCGTGAAAGTTTAAATCGAACGACTTTGGGTAACTGGAAAGTTGGACAACGTGTCAATGTTGAAAAGGCAATGTTACCGACAACGCGCTTTGGTGGGCATATTGTAAGTGGTCACGTTGATGGGGTAGGTGAAATTACCGTAGTGCGTGAAGATGCTCGTTCAATCTATTATGAAGTTACAGCACCGGCAGAACTTGCTAAATATTTGGCGGAAAAAGGTTCTGTAACCGTTGACGGAATTAGCTTAACGATTAACCACTTACGTGGAAATATTTTAAGTTTGAATTTGATTCCGCATACCGCAGAACGTACCAATATTGGAACATGGCAAGTAGGCAGTAAGGTCAACCTTGAAGTCGACGTGTTGGCGCGTTATATCGAGCGTTTATTGCTAGGTGATAAAGCAGCTGAGCAAAAAACTGAGTCAAATATTAGTATGGCTTTTTTAGCTGAGAATGGTTTTTTAAAATAAAAGCCAGATCATCAAAAATAAAAAACCGGACATATGTTCCGGTTTTTTATTTTTAAAAATTAATGCTTGGTGAGAGTAACCGAATGTGTGCCGACCCATGGTTTAGTATGCTGAGTGCGTGTAATTGAAAATTTACCTTTTTCCGATGCCCGTGTCAGCAAGATTGAAAGTGAATTAAAGTCGTTATGACTCATATAAAGTTCTTGTGCTGAAAATGTCCATTGTTCACCCTGATTAAGCTGCTCAAGTTGCATTGAAATCTGATGCGGAATGTCCATTTCTTACCCTCATTAATTATCTTAAATCACTACTTTCTATTCTCATAATCAATTGATCTACAAGAATAATATTTATGTCTATTTTGTGACATGTAGGTGTCAGTTTTATGACAGAAGAAGTTTTAAAAACTTTACTTCTCTATTTTTTCATCAGAAAACTTAGAGTTCTTTAAAATATATTCAATTTCTTCTTGAGCTGCCGAATGTAGTTTAGCTCGAAAAGCTGTTACGGACTCTTCAATTAAGTTTTCAGCTTCAAGTTCTAAACGAATGCGTAAACTTTCAAGCTCAGATAAGATTTGATCATCGGTAATACTAAGTTTTACGCCAGCAGAGTAATTGACTGCTGGGGTTTCAGGGTTTTTCTGATAACGTGCAGTTTGTTCTGCAACTTCTTGTTCTAAATGACTACGTAATATCTGTAATGTTTCAGTCTGTTCATTAAACTTGCGAATTTCGTCTGCTTGCAACTCCGCAGCATAAGCAGCTTCTGATGCACGTTTGTCAGCAAGCGCTTTTTCTAAAGCGAGCTGACGACGGATACGTGCTTGCTCAATAAGCTCTGCCTTAAGGTCCGCGTAAGCTTGTTCAATTTTTTGCTGCGATTCTAACTGCGCTTTTTCGTCATTTAAAACCCAAAGCTGAATAGGGGTTTGGGGTTCTAATAAGTCACAAATACGTGCCAGATCCTGTTGATAGGCATGACGGACAGCTTCAGGCGCATTTAACCATCTTTTTTTAAAATCTTGCCCGACATTTAATGCCACCATGCTTCTCCTTTGTTCAACAGTATTTACATTTTAGCGCGTTATAATTTAAAGGTCCGCGGTTCTATACCCAAACGGCGATACATTTTAAATTTTTCTCGGCCAATTTGCTTGGCTGTTTCATTATTTTCAACAATTTCTATAATGTGGCTAAAATGATCAACTTGTTCAAGTGCATGATTGTTAAAATTAAATACTAACAAGCCTTGTTCAAGCGGTTGTTTAGCCGAAATACATACAGCAGCTTCAGCTTGATCAATCCCATGCGCAATGAAACTTACAGGGTCAAAATCCCATAATCTTTCATCAAGAGTCTGTTGTAACTGCACATCTGGGCAATACCACCAGATTTTAGGATGCTTCTGTAAAATCTTTCGACATAAACGGCAAGCACTATCGACTTGCCGTTCTTCACTAGTTTCAAACAGATAAAAACTAACTTTAGCCATTCGTATTTACACGATTCGCTAAAAATTGCATGAGTAATGGCACTGGACGACCTGTTGCACCTTTAGCTGGACCAGATAACCACGCTGTTCCTGCTACATCTAAATGAGCCCAACGATACTCACGTGTAAAGCGTTCAAGGAAACATGCTGCCGTAATTGCACCGCCGTATGGACCGCCGATGTTTGCAATATCCGCAAATGGTGAATCAAGTAATTCTTGATAATCCTCAATGACTGGCATACGCCATACACGGTCAAATGATTGCTCACCCGCTTGTTGAAGTTCAGCTGCTAAAGCATCATCTGGTGAGAACAAACCACTCAGTACTTTACCTAAAGCGACTACACATGCACCTGTTAATGTTGCGATATCAACCACGACTGCTGGATTGAAGCGTTTGATATAGGTCAATGTGTCACACAGTACAAGACGACCTTCCGCATCGGTATTTAAAATTTCAACAGTTTGACCGCTCATGGTTGTCACAATATCACCTGGGCGAGTTGCTTTACCTGAAGGCATGTTTTCTGCAGCTGCAATTGCTCCAACGACATGAATAGGGAGTTTCGCTTCACATAGCGCACGAATAGTACCTAGTACAGAGGCTGCACCGCACATATCGAACTTCATTTCATCCATGCCTAGGCCTGGTTTTAAAGAAATACCGCCTGTATCAAAAGTAACGCCTTTACCGACAAGTACAACAGGCGCTTGGTCAATTCCAGCTTGGTATTCAAGTGTTACGATACGACCCGGGCGCTCAGATCCTTTGCTGACTGCAAGAAAAGCATACATGCCTAAATCAGCCATTTGCTGTTCATTTAAGACACTCACTTTGAGTAAATCAGGGAATTCTGCGGCTAAAGCTAATGCTTGTTCTGCCAAATATTCAGGGAAGCAAATGTTACCCGGACGATTTCCAAGGTCACGTGCATACGACTGACCAGACTGTACGGCATGCACTAAAGCCAGTTGTTTTTCATCAAGGCTCGTCGTTGAACTAATTAAATCAACCTGTTGTAACACAAATTCATTTTTTTTCGATTTAAACTCATCATAACCATAAGCTGCTTGAGTTAAGCTTAAAGCGAATAAATAATGGTATTCGACAGGTAACGCAGCAATATCAATTGCGATATGCTTAAATTTATTTTGTGTCGATTTGATAATGGTTTGGGCAAGTTTAGCGAGCTTAACCGCCTGAAGTTCTGCCGTTTTTCCTAAGCCAAGTAATTGGCTATGAGGTTGATTTGAAACCTGACCGAATAAAGGCAGAGTTTCATTGAAGTTGCCTTTGAATTGAGTGGCAGTAAGAACGCTTTCTAGGTTATTGATTTGATATGTGTTGATGTTGCTTTGTAGCTGTTCTGAATCAACTAAAACCCACAAAGATTCATTAGATGTCTGTTCGGGAAAAGTTGTATAAGTTGTAAATTTCATGGCTGCCGTGATTGCCTATAGAAAGTTATGATGGATTAAAACATTGAAACACTTTCAAGCATAGCGTTGCAATGTGCGGTTTTATATTTTTAACATTCGGGTAAACTAGCACACGTCCCGATTAGCCTTTTGGAAGTATTACTTTGATTATTCGGCGTTATCTCGTCAAGCAAGTTGTCTCTACCTCATTGGTGGTCATTTCTTTACTGACCCTAATCATGATGGGTGGTCGTCTGATCAAATACTTTGGTGTGGCGGCGCAGGGGCGTTTAGATGCCAGTATCTTGTTTAGCATCATTGGATATCGTTTACCTGAATTTCTAACACTCATTTTACCATTGGGTTTTTTCATTGGTTTAATGTTGGTGTTTGGTCGTTTATATGTTGACCATGAAATGGCTGTATTGAATGGTAGTGGTGTAAGCCGTCATCAATTAGCACGATTACTCATTCCAATGACGCTGGTTTATATGGTGTTTCAGTCGGTACTTATGCTGTGGATGACGCCGTGGGGACTACGTGAGTTTGAAAAACTGACAACCACACAAGCCGTAAGGACAGGTTTCGATTTGGTTCGACCAAGAGAGTTTATTTCTTCTGGGCCATATACGATCTATGCGGGGTCATTGTCAGAAGACCGAAAGAATTTGAAGGATATTTTCTTTTATCAGCGCGCTGCTAAAGAAGATAAGCCAGATGTTATGATTTTGGCAAAAGAAGCGACTCGTGTAGAAGTTGCAAATGACACCGCCAATGTCGTTGATCTGGTACAAGGTCGTCGCTATGAAATATTCCCGGGACAACCAAAATATACACAAGCAGAGTTCCAGTCTTATCGTCTACGTTTAGAAAATGACAAAGATGTTAAGTTTGAGAGTGGCGATGTAGAAGCGCTATCAACAACAAAACTCTTTTCAAAAACAAATGATCCAGTTATTAGAAGTGAGTTGGGATGGCGTTTATTTGGGCCATTCACCATTGTTATTGCGCTAATGCTATCAGTGGCATTGTCTGAGGTGAGCCCACGACAAGGCCGTTATTACCGTCTTATTCCGGCGATTTTTATTTTTTCCAGTCTGATCGTATTAATGATTGCAATCAAGACTCGTATTAGTAAAGAAGAACTCGATATTTGGGCTTATCCTGCCGTGTTAGTTGTGTATGGTGTTGCTGCCGCCTTATTCTCACGTAAGCAGAAGTTAGGACCAAAAATCAAGAAACAGATCAAGCGAGTGAAATTATAATGTTAGCACGTCGAATAGTCGCCAAATATGTGACGAAAACCACTGCGCTTGCGATGTTTGGCACCACAGTTGTTTTGTCCATTCTTCAGGTCTTATTTACATATCTTGGCGAGTTGGGTGAGCTCAAACCAGACTATAACGCATGGCAAGCTCTCGTCTATGTCTTGTGGGGAGCTCCTCGCTATCTCTATGAAATTTTACCTATCTCTGCCTTGATTGGTGCTGTGATTGGACTGGGCTCATTGGCAACGAGCAGTGAACTCATTGTTATGCGTTCAGTCGGTGTTAGCTTATGGCGTATTGTCGGTTGGGTTATGCGCTCAGCTTTACTACTTATTATTTTGTCGTTTGCTTTAAGTGAATGGGTTATTCCTTATACCAATGAAAAAGCCCAAAGTGTTAAAAGCCATCGTTCTGTAGCTGCTTTAGGTGAAGTTAAAGGCTATTGGTCACGTGAAGGGCAGCGATTTATCTATATCGACTACGCTAACTCTCAAGGCAATTTAAGAGACATTCAAGTGGTCGACTTTGACCAGAACTATTACTTGCAATCATTAATTAATGCTCAGCAAGGCCAGTTTATTAAAAATGGTCAATGGGCTTTGAAAAAAGCTGAACAAATGGACATTTTGGCGGCAGGAAATGCCATCAAAACTGACCATGAAGAACAATCGCTTGCTTTAGCATTACAGCCTAAATATGTGCATATGGTGACTTTAGATCCTGAAGATTTATCACCAAGCCAACTGATTAGCTTTATGCGTTATATGGATGAATATAGTCAGGTACCAAAGACGTATCAATTGGCTTTCTGGCAAAAAGTTGCTTCGCCATTTTCACTCATTGCATTAGTTCTCGTGGCGTGTTCTTTTATTTTTGGACCATTACGCCAACAATCGATGGGTTTCCGTTTGGTGATCGCATTGTTCATTGGTTTAAGTTTCTATTATTTGCAAGATTTCTTGGGCTATGCGAGCTTGGTTTATTCCCCATCTCCAGCATGGTTTGTACTCGTGCCTATCTTACTAATGTTTGGCGCTGGAAGTTATTTGCTTTACCGCGCTCGCTAGTAATAATTGATATTTATGGTTTTCATCAATCGCGGATATTGGTGAAAGCCATAGGAATAAATAGAGTCTTGACCGAAAATTCGGTAAGATATTGTGACGAAATTGTAGACAAAAGAGAAATTGATTATGACGGATGCAACTGCTGGCAAGATCCCTCACGTTCTGGTCATTATGGATGGTGTTGGACACCGTGAAGCGATTGAAGATAATGCTTTTCTTGCAGCAAAAACACCAAATTTGGCGGCAATGAAAGCCAAGCATCCAAATAGTCTAATTTCTGGTTCAGGTGAAGATGTTGGATTACCTGATGGGCAAATGGGGAACTCTGAAGTCGGCCATATGAATCTTGGCGCTGGCCGTGTGCTATATCAAGACTTTACCCGTATTACTAAAGATATCCGTACTGGTGACTTTTTCAAACACGAAGTGTTGATCGACGCTGTTGAAAAAGCCAAAGCTGCTGGCGGTGCTGTCCATATTATGGGGCTACTTTCAGAAGGTGGCGTTCATTCACATGAAGATCATATTGTGGCGATGTGTGAGCTTGCATTAAAACGCGGTGCAAAAGTTTATTTACACGCTTTCCTTGATGGTCGTGATACACCTCCACGCAGTGCTCAACCATCTTTAGAAAAATTAGATGCATTATTTGCTCAATATCCGGGTCAAGGCCGTATCGCAACCATGATTGGTCGCTACTTTGCAATGGACCGTGACAACCGTTGGGATCGCGTTGAGCAAGCTTATCGCTTGTTAACTGAAGGCGAGGCACTTCGTACTGCGCAAACAGCAATTGAAGGGTTGGAGTTAGCTTATGCAGCCAATGAAAATGATGAATTTGTAAAAGCGACTCGTATTGGTGATATCGCTAAAGTTCAAGATGGTGATAGCGTTGTATTTATGAATTTCCGTGCTGACCGAGCTCGTGAAATTACTCGCGCATTTGTAGAGAAAGACTTTGCTGGTTTTGAACGTAAACTTGTACCGAATCTTTCTAAGTTTGTGATGTTAACGCGTTATCAGGCAAGCATTGATGCACCAGTTGCATATATGCCAGAAGCCCTCAAAAACTCATTGGGTGAGTATTTATCTTCTTTAGGTAAAACCCAGTTACGTATTGCCGAAACTGAAAAGTATGCGCATGTAACATTCTTCTTTAGTGGTGGCCGTGAAGATGAATATCCGGGTGAAAAACGTATTTTAATTCCATCTCCAAACGTTGCGACATATGACCTCAAGCCAGAAATGAGTGCTTATGAAGTCACTGATGAGTTGGTTAAAGCAATTAATTCAGGTGAATACGACTTATTAGTTGTGAACTACGCAAATGGTGATATGGTCGGTCATACGGGTGTGTTTGATGCTGCGGTTAAAGCAGTTGAAGCGGTTGATACTTGTTTAGGTCGTGTCTATGAAGCAGTTATGGCGAAAAAAGGCCATATGCTCATTACTGCTGACCATGGTAACGTTGAACAAATGCAAGACTACGAAAGTGGGCAAGTGCATACTCAACATACAACCGAGCTTGTGCCGTTTATCTATGTTGGCCCAACACAAGCAACAATTGCAGAAGGTGGTGTGCTTGCAGATGTAGCACCGACAATTCTCAATTTAATGCAGATTCCTGTTCCTGCCGAAATGCAAGGGCGTAATCTGATTACACTATCTGCATAAGTTAAAGGTGATTGGATGCTGCAACACATTAAATATAAAAAACTTATTGTAAGTATGTTGCTGTGTTGCAGCCAATTTGCTTTTGCAGCGCCAGTTGTAAAAGAAAAATTGTCACCTTTGCATTCTGATTCGGAAGAACCAGAGCATAGTTATGCAGAGGTGCCGATTGAGTCTATTCAACAGTTTGTGCAAATCTATGGAATTGTTCGAGATAACTATGTCGATGTGAAGTCTGACGATGCGTTGTTTCAACAAGCTATAAAAGGGTTGGTGAGTGGTCTAGATCGTTATTCACGTTATTTATCGGCAGAAGAATATCGCCAACTGATTCAATATACTGAAGGTGACCTTGCGTCAGTTGATTTCGCATTAAGCACTGAAGCACATGCCCATAAGTGGATGATTCGTGATCTTAAAACGGGTTCAGACTCCTATAAATTAGGTTTGAGAAATGGTCAGACGATTCTAAAGATTGATAATCAAGATTTAAAAAATTTAAACCAAGATCAGGTACTCGGGCTACTTTACGGTTCTATAGGAAGTACACTTCAAGTACAAGCGGAAGAGCTAAACGGAAACATTAACTTAGTCCGTAATAAAAAAATAGAAACCGATATAGAACCTGTAATGTTGCATAATCAGGTGCTTGTACTCAAAATTAGAGTGTTTCAACAAGACACTGCTAATGAAATTAAAAGATTAATTGAAGAAAATAGTTCCCCACGTTTAAAGGCTGTTTTAATCGATTTGCGAAATAATCCGGGTGGATTGTTATCGGCAGCGGTAGAGTCAGCAGATTTGTTTTTAAATAACGGAATTATTGTTTCAACCAAAAGCCGTTCGGAAGGTAACCAGCAGTTTCAGGCACTGCCTGGTAATGAATTTCAGAATATAAAATTAGGTATATTAATTAATCACCGTTCTGCTTCTGCGGCAGAAGTTTTTACTGCGGCCATGAAAGAACACCAGCGTGCTTGGGTGATGGGTGAAAAAAGCTATGGGAAAGGCGTAGTGCAAAAGCTATTTCCTTTGCCAAGTGGTGCGGCTCTACAGATGACGGTCTCACATTACTACACTCCAAATGGCAATATGATTGAAGGGCAGGGTATTCAACCTAATCAGGCTTATCCATTGCCAGCAGAAATGAAAGAAGACGTATATTTAGACCGCGTTGCAGATTTACTCCTAAAGAGGAAGTAACTTTTATACTTCCTCTCCCATTTCGGTATCTAAACCAAATTTTTTAAGTCGATAGCGCAAAGAACGAAATGTCATTCCTAGCTTTTTAGCTGCCAAAGTTCGATTCCAATGCGTCATGTTTAGTGCATTTAGTAAAATGTCTTTTTCGATATTTTCTAAGTAGCGTTCTAAACCTTCTATTGGAAATTTTGGATGAGTTTGAGCAGTTAGCGTTTCATTTACCTGTTTAGTTGCGATTTGCGGACTAACACTATTGCATCTAACAGGAGGTGCCAAGTGTTTCAAATCAATACATTCATCATCACTTAAAGTAATAGCTCGTTCAATCATATTTCTTAATTCACGAACATTACCCGGAAAATCTTGCTGCAATAAGTAAGTTTCAGCGCTCGCTGTTAATTGTTTGCTTGAAATTCCCCATTCCGTACAAACCTTTTGAATAAAATGATTGGCTAAGAGCAAAATATCTCCACCACGTTCACGCAGTGGTGGCAACATGATATCCATAACATGGATACGGAAGAATAAGTCCTGACGGAATTTACCTTGTTGGACTAACAAATCTAAATCTTGGTGGCTGGCGCTAATCACCCGAAAATCTACATCAATTTCCTGATCTGAACCTACAGGGCGAATCTTTTTCTCTTGTACTGCCCGAAGCAATTTAACCTGCATACTTAAAGGCAATTCGGCAATTTCATCTAAAAATAAACTGCCGCCATGAGCTGATAAAATCAGGCCTTGTTTGTCTTGGGTTGCTCCAGTAAAGCTCCCTTTTTTATGTCCGAAAAGTTCACTTTCCATGAGCTCAGTTGGGATTGCTCCGCAGTTAATTGCAATAAATGGTCCTTCACTGCGGTTACTTAAGCGGTGCATAAGATTAGCAACAACTTCTTTACCGGTACCAGACTCACCTGTAACAAACACAGGTGCTTGGGAGCGGGCTATTTTTTTAATAGCTGTCCGTAAGTTTTGTATAGGTGGTGAGCGCCCAATTAATAAGTCATTCTCTAGAGTTGTTTCACCGAACTCATGTTCTGGTTTTGGCTGGTTAAGCGCTTTTTTTAATAGCTGATCTAAATGAATTTGATTAATAGGTTTGCTGACAAAATCAAAAGCTCCAGCTTTTAATGCTGCAATTGCAATATCCATATTGCCGTATGCGGTTAAAACAGCAATGGGTGTGTGAGGGTAAGTTTGAGAAACATGTTTAACCAATTCCAAACCACTACCATCGGGTAAGTTTAAATCGGTCAAGCACGCATCGTAATGAAACTGAGTAAAGAGTTGTTTGGCCTGTTCAACCCGATAAGCAAGATGTGTCTTAATCCCCATTCGTGCAAGAGTCATTTGCATTAAAAGGCACAAATCTTCTTCATCGTCTACAAGCAAAACGAGTGGTTGCTGTTCTGCCATTTCCCCAAAAACCTAATAAAAAATCAATATATTATTGAGCATTCTATTCTGAAGCATGCCCCTTGTTTTTGCTCTACATAAGTGAGCTTTGCATGGTTTGCCTCACAAAAACTATGAGACAAATATAATCCTAAACCAGTTCCATTAATTTCGGTACTAAAAAATGGTTTAAATAATTGAGATATATCACGTTTTGAAACACCTTCGCCGTAATCGATCACATCAATATAAATTTTATTTGTTTGTGAATGGATATTGATCAGAACATAGGGCGAATCGGGTGCATTGTGGCGTAGAGCATTTCTAACAAGGTTAATGAGGACTTGTCTGAGCTGCTTTTCATCAAACAATAGCTTTAAGGATAAATCAAAACTTTTAAGCTGGATCGCATGTTTAACATCAGATAAATCTTCATCTAATAACGTTTTTATGAAGCCGTTTAATTCAATCTGGATTGGATACGTTCTTTCACTGCGGGCAAGTCCTAACGTGTCTTGAACAATACTATCAATGCGTTTCGTTTGCTTGCCAATCATATTGCGCAAAGTGTTTTGCTGTTCTGAATCACTGTCTTTGAGTAATTCATTCGCTTGAACAATGGCTGCAAGAGGGTTACGGATCTCATGTGCAATACTTGCTGATAGTTGGCCTAAAGCGGCAAGTTTGAGTTGTTGAGCTTGCTGATTAATCTGCTGTGCATCTTGTAAAATGAGTAGCGTCAATGCTTGCTGTGGCACCAAAAGGTGTTGCACTTTAATATTAATAGAGTAAGCCGACAGTCGAGATTCAAAAATAAATCGATCACCTTCTTTTAAATGATCAAACTTAAGAATTTCAAATAAGTCAGCATGCCATTTTGCTAAGGGGTATTTTTCACTGGCAAATTGAGGTGGAATTCCTAAAAGAGAGCAGGCAGCTGGATTACTTAAAACAATGTTGTAGTTTTCATCTAGAACTAAATAGCCTTCTTCAATTTGTTCCAAGATATAGCGGTTAATATTTTGTAGTTGATAGAGTTCTATTGATTGGTGGAAAGTTAGTGCTTCAAGTAATTTAAAGCGCTGGACCGCAATTTGTCCGATTCCGTGTACTACAAAAAATAAGAAGGCCAATAAGGCACTATTACCAATCGTATTTAAATTATTGTAGTCAAATAAACTGCCAACGAAGCGTTGGTAAATAACCGCAATGACTGCAAGTAATGTAATGAGCAACGACATTCTTGCGCTAAGTAAAATGGCCGAAGTAAATATGGCAATAACATAGAGCAAGCTGAGTTGAAGATTTGGTTCACCTACAGAAAATGTAAGTAAACTCAGACAAATAATATCAACTACAAAAAATAAAATGAGCTGCCTTGTTGCCTGAGTGGCAATAAACTTAAAGCATAAAAGTTGAAGAAGGCTTAAGAGCGAATAGCCGAGTAGTGTATAAGAATATAAAGCGGGTTGTTGTAAACTATTGTCGATTTGAGCATCGGTTAAAACTAAAATTATATTCAGACTAACCGCAATAATAAGGCGATATAAACCATACCACGTGCCCAAACGAAATATCGTATTGGACAAGGATGAGTTTAAGGGAAATTGCATATAAGTCTGATTAAGGTTTGATCAGACCGTAACGAATCGCGAGATGAGTCAGTTTAACATCACTATCAATGGCTAGCTTTTCAAAAATACGGTAGCGGTAAGTATTCACTGTTTTGACACTTACAAAAAGTTTGTCTGCAATTTCTTGAGCGCTAATACAATTTACAACCATCATTGCAACTTGCATTTCTCGTTCAGATAGTGAGTCAAAAGGCGATTGTTGTGTATCGGATAAATATGAACTCGCTAATTGCTCGGCAATATCGGCGCTGAAGTATTTGCCACCTTGCATCACTTTATTAATTGCGCGAACCATTTCTGTAATTGGAGCACCTTTAGTAATGTAACCTTTAGCTCCTGCTTTAAGCAACAGAGATGGGTAAGGTTCTTCTGCTAAGCCACTGACTGCAATCACTTTTGTATCTGGTGCGGTTTGTAGTAAACGGCGGGTTGTTTCTACGCCACCGATGCCAGGCATGTTGACATCAAGTAGCACAACTTGAGGATGTTTCTGACGAACAATAGCAATTGCTTCTTCACCCGATTCGGCTTGTCCAATGACCTCTACATCGGCATGATCTTCTAACATACGGCAGATACCTGTACGTACAAGTTCATGGTCATCCACAACTAAAACTGTAATCAAGAAGACCTCCTTTCTTTCAAAAAACAAGTTTTTTGTTACATAAAGCAAAATTAGCTTGCAATGGAATGACAAAATTAGCAATCCTATTCTTATATAGTGAGCGAATAGTTGTGCACAATTGTGTCGGTAAAAGCGTTATACCTTATCCCTCAAATGTAAGGCATAATTATAGTAAGCGCAAATGTGTATCACCCTGAGTCGAGTATTGTGCCGTGAAAAATTCTAAAAAGTCTTTAATGCATGTGCTAAGCATGTCTATTTTGCTTAGTTTGAGTTCAACAAGCTTTGCAGAACTCGTCAATAACCCGTCCTCAGGGAATAGTGGTACTGCAAGCTTAAATTGGTCAGCAGCGGATGCTAGTCAACTTTTAAATGATGAAGATGATGAACCAACTCCGCAAGGTTCAACATCTGTAACTACAACTTTGCGTGGCAGTAATGCGCCAAAAGTTATTAGCTCTACACCTAGAGTTGCTCCAATCCGTGATACGTCTGGTTACAATGCCCAGCCGAGTGTAAGTGCTCGAGCTGCACTTGTGATGGACGCGCAAACTGGTGAAGTGCTCTACAGTAAAAATACCAACGCTTCTGTACCAATTGCATCTATTACAAAAGTGATGACAGCGGTTGTAACGGCGGATGCCCGTTTAAACATGTCTGAAGAAATTACACTTGAGCAAATTGACTTTGCTGGTGCTGGTGGGAAAAATTCTAGCTCTACCTTACGTGTTGGCGACAAGATGAACCGTGCAGAAGTTCTTTTGTTTGCTTTAATGAAATCTGAGAACCCTGCAGCGGCTGCCTTAGCACGTACTTATCCAGGTGGTCGCCCTGCATTCGTAGCTGCAATGAATGCTAAAGCTCGTGCTTTGGGTATGAATTCGACTCATTACTATGAATCAACTGGTCTAGATCCACGTAATGTATCTTCGGCACGTGATTTAGGTATTTTAGTAAGTACCGCATCTCAATATGGTTTGATTCGTCAATTCTCGACTACACCGACTTATGACTTTAATTTGGGTTATCGCGTGTTGAAATCTAACAACACAAATGCTCTAGTTCGTAACGGTGGTTGGAATATTAACCTGTCTAAAACTGGATATATTAATGAAGCAGGTCGCTGTGTTGTAATGCACACGACTGTAAACTCACGTCCGGCAGTCATTGTATTACTTGGTGAACCAAGTACACAGGCACGTAATAATGATGCAACTAACTTATTGGGTTGGTTAAGTAATTTACCAAAACGTATTTAAGTTCAATATCCTAAAAACGCTTCTATCAAGAAGCGTTTTTTTATGGCTATAAAAAAGACATAAAAAAACGGCTGTATTAAACAGCCGTTTTTGAAAAATCAGATCTTACATATTAGATAAAATCGAATCTTTTACTTGGTCCATTGTTGCATCAATTGACAACATAACTGCATCAGCACATTGTTTGATTGCAGTGTCAGGATCTTTCAAGCCATTACCAGTTACTGTACATACAATTACAGAACCTTCAGCAATTTTACCCGCTTTAATATCACGGATCGCACCGCCGATAGAAGCAGCAGACGCTGGCTCAACAAATACACCTTCATACATAGAAAGTAAGCGTTGAGCTTCTAAAATTTCGCTGTCTTGAAGTTCATCAAACCAGCCTTTAGAGTCGCGTACTACAGCTTTTGCATGGTTCCAGCTTTGTGGATTACCAATACGGATTGCAGTTGCAACAGTTTCAGGGCTTTCAACTGGAGCGCCACGTAAGAATGGAGCTGCACCAGAAGCTTGGTAACCCACCATTGTTGGTAAGCCTTCTGGTTTTGGACCAGTGAATTGATCAGTAGCAGCATCATAAATCACTTGTTCAAACTGATCAGCAGGCTGGTTTGCTACAGCTTCGGTATAACCCATCCAGTGAGCGGTGATATTACCTGCGTTACCTACAGGTAAGCAGTGGTAATCAGGTGCGCGGCCTAAAGCTTCAACGATTTCATAAGCAATAGTCTTTTGACCTTGCAAACGGTAAGGGTTGATTGAGTTTACAATCGTTACAGGCGCTTGATCAGCAACTTCTTTTACAAGACGCATACCATCATCGAAGTTACCACGAATTTGCATAGTGATCGCACCATACATCATCGCTTGTGCCATTTTACCCATCGCAATTTTGCCTTCTGGAATCAAAACAAATGCTTTGATACCTGCACGTGCAGCATAGGCAGCAGCAGCAGCAGAAGTGTTACCAGTAGATGCACAGATAATCGCTTTAGAGCCTTCTTCAACCGCTTTGGTTACAGCCATGGTCATACCACGGTCTTTAAATGAACCAGTTGGGTTTAAACCCTCGTATTTCACATAAATTTCAACATCTTTGCCAATAATACGTGGAATATTCTCAAGTTTAATGAGTGGGGTGTTGCCTTCACCCAAAGAGATAGCACGAGTAGTTGCCGAAACTGGCAAACGGTCACGATAACGATCTACAAGACCAGTATAACGATTGGCATTAGACATGATGGTGTTCCAATTAGAGATGAAGCGGGAGAGGGAATCTTTCCCTCAACCTGATTAACTATCGAGCGATTCTAAACGAATTCTTACGATTTCGCCACGAATTGCAGGTAATGCTTGAATTTGTGCAAGAGCATCATCCATTTTTGATTCAACGATTGGATCGGTCAGAATCACGATTGGAATAAGGTCTTTTAAACGAGATTGTTGCATGATCGCATCAATACTAATTCCAGCGCGACTTAAGATGGTAGTTACATCTGCAAGTACGCCAGTTTGGTCTTCTGCATTTAAGCGAATGTAATAACCTGTGGTCATTTCTTCACGGCTTAAAATTGGCACATTGGTTAATGCTTCAAAAGCCAACTGAGGAATTGTGCCTGCGCCGTCTTCGGTATAAGAGATGTCACGGACAATATCAATAACATCAGCAACAACCGCAGAAGCTGTAGGACCTGCGCCTGCACCCGCGCCGTAATAGAGTGTTGGACCTACGGCATTTGCCTGAACTAATACAGCGTTTTTAACGCCATTTACATTCGCAATCAGCTGTTCATCTGGAATGAGTGTTGGGTGAACACGTAACTCAATACCTTTTTCAGCACGACGTGCAATACCGAGATGTTTAATGCGGAAACCAAGATCTTCTGCATATTTGACATCTTGTGCAGTGATTTTGCTGATACCTTCGGTATAAACCTTATCAAATTGAAGAGGAATACCAAACGCACAAGACGCTAAAATGGTAAGTTTATGCGCAGCATCAATACCTTCAACGTCAAAAGTTGGGTCTGCTTCTGCATAACCGAGTTCTTGAGCTTCTTTTAATACATCATCAAATGCACGACCTTTCTCACGCATTTCAGTCAGAATAAAGTTACCTGTACCATTAATAATACCTGCCAACCATTCGATATGGTTTGCAGCAAGACCTTCACGGATCACTTTAATAATTGGAATACCGCCAGCAACTGCTGCTTCATAAGCAATTTGCACAGCATTGTCTTCTGCTGCTTTAAATAATTCATTGCCGTGTTCAGCGAGTAACGCTTTGTTTGCAGTCACGACTTGTTTGCCGTGTTTGATCGCTTCCATGATAACTTCGTAAGCAGGGTGGATCCCACCCATAACTTCTACAACTACATCAACGTCTGGTTGACGAACGATGTCAAGTAAATCGGCGCTTTGTTTAATCCCTTCCAATTCAAGATCTGGACGAGGGCGGCGTGTTCCAACGTGGGTAATTTGAATTTCTCGACCGGTGCGACGTTTAATTTCAGCGGCATTTTCTTGTAGTAGTTTAAGGGCTCCTCCACCTACGGTTCCTAGACCGAGTATTGCCAGGCGAACTGGTTTCACGTCACACTCCATTCATCATTTAATCATTTAGTTGAAGCTAGATCATAGCTAAAAAAAACGCCAGACTCTAGCGCTTTTAGTGCTTGTTCAATGAATTAGAGTGCGATGTTTGGAAAAGAAGAGTAGATCAGTCTTTAAACAGAGGTTGTTTAAATATTAATTATTGAAAAAACAAAGCGCTGCAATCAGAGCAGCGCTTTTTAAAAGAGATAGATGATTAATCATTCACCAGTTTAAAGGATGTTATTTATCCAGACGTTTAATTAATTCATCCGGTGTTAGGTATCCACCTAAGTATTCGCCATCAACATTGTAAATAGCGGGTGTTCCATTTACACCCATGTTTAAGCCAAGTTGATATTGTTCACGAACAGGGCTTTTGCATTGAGCAGATGGGATATTAATACCTTGTACTGCTTGATTAAATGCAGCTTTACGGTCTGCACTACACCATACAGCCTCCATAGTCGGCATAAACTGTTCACCGCGTGGCCAAGCGATATAACGTACCTCAATACCTTTTTCATTAATTTCAGGTAAATGTTCATGTAATTTATGGCAATAAGGACAGCTTGCATCGGTAAACACATAAATCACATGTTTAGCCTTACCACCTTTAGCTGGGTAGACAATCAAATCTTCATTTTTTAAAGCAGCAAGATGCTTCTTGTTTTCTGAAGCTTGAAGATTATCGCCAATATTATGCAGTTCTTTACCACCTAAACGAATGACATCACCTTGAATCAGGTATTTACCATCGCTGGTTGTATAAATCGACGTCATCCCTTCGAGATTTACCCAATATAAGTTAGGCACTTCAGTAGGCTTGATATCTAAAATTTTGGCGTTGATGTTTGCATTCTTAAATTGTTTTTGCAAAGTTTCAATTAAACGTTGTTTAGCATTGCGTTCAATGATTGTTGAAGCTTCCCCAGTAGCAGGTGCGGTCGCAGTGAGCGCATCTTCTTTTTGTGGTTTGTTTTCTTTAGAACAAGCACTGAATAACAGGCTAGAAGCCAAAGCACAGGCAAGAAACAGTTGAGATCGGGTAAAAGACATAGATAACCCTTATTTCATCAGTATTTATAGTCAGAAGCTGCTAAGCATAACAAAAAATCTAGTGTGTATTGTTAAAACTTTCTTAACCTTTGTGAACGAAATCAATTGATTGTTGGGTGTATTTCAAATAATAAGTTTTAAATTTTTTAACCTCTAGGATGATGTTTTTCATGCAATTGTTGCATTCTCACTTGTGCTACATGTGTGTAAATTTGAGTAGTTGATAAGTCACTATGACCCAATAACATTTGTACTACGCGTAAATCGGCGCCGTGATTGAGCAGGTGGGTTGCAAAGGCGTGACGTAAGGTGTGAGGTGAGAGTTCAGCTTGAATATTGGCTTGTAAGGCGTAACGCTTAATGGCATACCAGAAGTTCTGACGGCTCATAATTCCGCCGTGTTGAGTTAAAAAGAGATAGTCAGTAGAGCTTTTATAGAGTTGAGGCCGAGCATCCTGCAAGTAGCGTTCCACCCATTCACAAGCAAATTGCCCTAGCGGGACCAAACGCTCTTTATTACCTTTACCAGTAATTCTTAAATAGCCTTGTTTTAAGTTAATAAGTTCTAGGCGTAAGTTCAGCAGTTCTGAAACACGTAAACCACATGCGTAAAGAACTTCAAACATTGCCCGATCACGTAATCCCAGTGCCGTATCAATATCAGGAGCCTGAATCAGTGCTTCGACATCTTCCTCTGATAAATCTTTGGGTAAGGCTCTGCCAATTTTTGGAGAATGATGGGTTGCTACAGGATTATCGCTTCGTAATTTCTGTTCACGTAAAAATTTGTAAAACTGGCGTAGGGCAGATAAGCAGCGGGCAATCGAGCGCGGGCTTTTTCCAACTTTAGTCAACTCAATCAAAACATCAGCGATATCATCACTTGTCCACTCTGGAAGAAGTGATTTTTTATGAAGTTCGCTGCATTGAATAAGGTCGGATAAATAAGCATTACGTGTATGTGGACTTACCGTCTGAGCAACGAGATAGTCACGAAAACCTTGTAAAAAGCTCAAATGTTCAGGAATTTGAACAGGGCTTGGAATACGCGGTTTTTTATTCAACATACACTACATCCTCTAAACCTCTGTACTTTAAAAGAAACTTTAAGGTTTGTCGATTAAACTGAATAAGAAGTGAAATTTAACCTTATTTGGTAATTATTCTCATTTATATGTATACTATTAAAAAAGGTTTAGGATCGGATGCGGTGCGTTTATCAGCTTTAAAAGTGAAGCAAGCGGCGACCATCACCAAAGTGAATCGGATAGAACTAGAGTCCGAGCAGCAAGATTTGGTCGCAATTCGTTTGGAAAGTCTGGGCTTTGTACCGGGCACACGAGTGGAAGTGATTACCAAAGGTGTTTTTGGTGGTGATCCGATCTTGATCCAAATAGGCTTTACTCGTTTCGCTTTACGTAAAGCAGAAGCGGAAAAAATTGAAATTCAAGTAGAAGAAGGAGTACCCGCATGAGTGATGCGTTACGTATTGCCCTTGTGGGAAACCCTAACTGTGGTAAAACCTCTCTTTTTAACCATTTAACTGGAACTCGACAAAAAGTCGCCAACTATGCGGGTGTAACGGTCGAGCGTAAGGTTGGTCATTTTCAGTTGCCTTCAGGTCGAGCTGTGCGTGTACTCGATTTACCGGGTACATATAGTCTTAATGCAACCAGTCCTGATGAAGTGATTACCCGTGATGTTTGCTTGGGTAAAATTGCAGAAGAGGGGCAGCAAGATGCCTTTTTATGTGTGGTTGATGCAACTAACTTAAAATTGCATTTAGGGCTAGTGCTCGAAATGATTGAGCTAGGTCGTCCGATTTTACTTGTACTGAATATGATGGATGAAGCGCGTCGTCGTGGTATCCAAATTAATACTCAAAAGTTATCTCAGCGTTTGGGCGTACCAGTTGTTGAAACAGTTGCTGTTCGAAATGCGGGGATTGAAAATTTATTACACGCCCTTGATCAAGAAAAATACAGTGTGCCACAAACCGAACTGAGTGGTTTAACTGGGACTCATCATCAGAAAATCGATATGATTTTTAAAGATGTTGTTCATTATGTTGATCAGGGTGATAAGCGGACTGATTTTCTAGATCGGATTTTCTTACATCCAGTTTTAGGTTTACTTAGCCTTGCCATCATGATGTTTATTGTGTTCCAAGCAGTTTTTGCATGGGCAGCTCCTTTTATGGACGGTATTGAGGGCTTCTTCGGCTGGCTGGGTGAAGTAATAGGAAGTGTGATTACGCAGCCACTACTGCATAGTCTGGTTGTCGACGGAATTATTGCGGGTGCAGGTGGCGTAGTTGTGTTCTTGCCACAAATTTTGATCTTGTTCTTCTTCATTTTGGTATTAGAAGAATCGGGCTATTTACCGCGTGCAGCATTCTTGCTTGATAAATTAATGTTCCAAGCTGGCTTAAGTGGTCGTGCTTTCATTCCTTTACTTTCAAGCTTTGCTTGTGCAGTACCGGGGATTATGGCAACGCGTAGTATTAGTGACCCTCGTGATCGTTTTACGACCATTATGGTTGCGCCTTTAATGACCTGTTCGGCACGTTTACCGGTCTATGCCTTGCTGATTGCTGCCTTCATTCCAGAGAAAATGGTCTGGGGTATTTTTAACCTGCAAGGTTTAGTGCTTTTCGGTCTGTATATGGCTGGTATTGTGAGTGCTCTTTGCGTTTCATTTTTAATGAAGTTTTTGCAAAAAGATAAGTCGCAACATGCTTTACTGCTAGAGCTACCAAGTTATCGTTTCCCTGATTTAAAAAGTGTGGGAATCGGTTTATTGGATCGTGCAAAGATCTTCTTGAAACGCGTCGGCGGAATCATTTTTGCGCTCTCTATTTTGCTTTGGTTCTTGTGTACTTTCCCGCAGCCACCAGAAGGGGCGACATTACCTGCCATAGATTATAGTTTTGCAGGTATGCTCGGGCATCTTATCCAACCTTTATTTGCTCCAATTGGTTTTAACTGGCAAATCTGTATCGCGTTAATCCCAGCTATGGCTGCTCGTGAAGTGGTAGTCGCGGCATTAGGTACAGTTTATGCCTTGTCTGCAACAGATGATGATGCTGTGGCACAAGGGTTATCACATCTGATTAGTGCAGATGGAACAGGTTGGTCTTTGGCAACAGGTTTATCGCTTTTAGTGTGGTTCATTTATGCTCCACATTGTTTGGCAACATTGGCAACGGTACGCCGTGAAACAGGTTCATGGAAACATGTTGCAGCTATGACTGCATATCTGTTTGGTTTAGCTTATTTTGCATCGTTTGTTACCTATCAAATTGCTTCCCAGTATTGGGGTTAAGGCAATAAAGGAGGTTGTATATGGTTCAATATCTGATTATTGCTGTTTTAGTGATTTGGAGTGCTGTAGTTGTTTTTAAGAAAGTATTTCCAAAAACAGCAAATTCAGTCTTTTCTTCAATCTCTGCATTTTGCGAAAAGCAGGGTTGGGCAACTTTGGCAAAGTGGCTTAAACCGAAAATGACCTTTGGTTGTGCTGGCGGTTGTGGTTGTTCAAGCGAAGATAAACCTACCAATATAGTTCAAGAAATTAAGCCGATTAAATGGCAGTAGATTCAGTATTTCTTGTTTCGTTTAAAAAGCCATCATATTGATGGCTTTTTTACGCACTGACACAAAAAAAGATGAATAAAGTTCAAACTGAAAAAGCATTCAAAACAGCAAAGTGCTAACATTTTTGCCATTCTGTCGATTGATAAATTGTGGGGCAAAAATGTTAATACAACGTGGTGGGTTAAAAGTTGTAGCAGGCTTGGGAATCTCAGGCGTTTCTGCTGTAAATTTCCTGCATGAACAAGGCTACCAAGTTGCAGTAACAGACTCTCGCCCCACGCCACCAGGGCATGATCAGATTCCGGCAGGAGTAAAGACAAGTTTCGGTCAACTTGACCAAGAATTATTATTACAAGCAGAAGAAATTATTTTAAGTCCAGGCCTTGCACCTCAATTACCGGAAATTCAGGCAGCTATTGCTAAGGGTATTTCTGTGGTAGGGGATATTCAATTATTACGCCGTGCAACCGATGTGCCTATTGTGGCTATTACTGGCTCTAATGCGAAAAGTACAGTAACGACTTTAATTGGCTTAATGGCTAAAGATGCGGGTAAGAAAGTTGCTGTAGGTGGCAATCTTGGACGCCCAGCTCTAGATTTATTAAAAGATCAACCTGAGTTAATTGTACTTGAGCTATCAAGTTTTCAGCTAGAAACCACGTCTCACTTAAATGCTGAAGTTGCTGTGGTTCTCAATATGAGTGAAGACCACTTAGATCGTCACGGCAATATGTTGGGTTACCATCAAGCAAAACACCGTATTTTCCAAGGCGTTAAAAAAGTAGTATTTAACCGTGATGATGCTTTAAGTCGTCCTCTTGTTCCAGATACCACGCCAATGCAAAGCTTTGGTTTAAATGCACCAGATTTAAATCAATATGGTGTTTTAAGAGATGGTGATGGCACGCTTTGGCTTGCGCGTGGTTTACAGCGTTTAATTAAAAGCTCAGATTTATATATTCAAGGCATGCATAATGTAGCAAATGCTTTAGCTTGTCTCGCATTAGGTGAGGCAATAGGCCTGCCTATGGAATCTATGCTTGAAACCTTAAAACAATTTAAAGGCTTAGAGCATCGCTGTGAATATGTAAAGACTGTGCATGATGTACGTTATTACAATGACTCTAAAGGCACTAACGTTGGCGCTACGCTTGCAGCGATTGATGGTTTAGGCGCTGCCATTGAAGTGAAAAAAGGTAAGGTTGCCTTGATTTTAGGTGGGCAAGGTAAAGGTCAGGATTTTGGCCCATTACGTTCTTCTATCGAAAAATATGCCAAAGTTGTGGTATTGATTGGTGAGGATGCTCCAGTTATTGAACAAGCAATTCAAGGTGCAACCAAAATTTTACATGCAGCAACGCTTAAAGAAGCTGTAGAGCTGTCTCAACGTGAAACTCAGGCCGAAGATGTGGTGTTGTTATCACCAGCATGTGCAAGTTTTGATATGTTTAAAAGTTATAATGACCGTGGTCAGCAGTTTGTTGCCTGCGTCAATTCGTTGGTTTAAAGAAAACATGATTAGGAATGTAGTATGGCAGGCTTAGCTCAGACCACAATCCAGAAAATCAATCATTGGTATGAACGGATATTGCCTAAATGGCCAGCGGAAGTGACGCCACGTAATGTCCTGATTTTCTGTGTCGTTGCATTATTGTGTATCGGTTCCGTGATGGTTGCATCTGCTTCGATGCCCTATGCTGAATATATGCATGAAAACCCGTTTCACTATGTGATTCGTCATGGTATTTCGATTGTCGCTGCGGGTGTGGTGGCTTATTTGACCTATCGAATATCACTAAATACGTGGTTTAAAAATACCTTCCCGCTGTGGTTATTAACTATGGTTCTGTTGCTTGCTGCTTTGGTGGTGGGTTCGGAAGTCAACGGTTCTACACGTTGGATTAAGATCGGTGGTTTTACCTTGCAGCCAACCGAGGTTGCCAAAGTCATGATGGCAATCTTTACCGCAGACTACGTTGTACGCCGTGCCAAAGAAGTTCGTACTCATTGGAAAGGCCTATTGCGTTTAAGTGGGGTTATGGCAATCACGGTTGGTTTAATTATTGCTGAGCCTGACTTGGGAGCAACTGTCGTTATTGTCATGATGATGGTTGGGGTGTTCTTTTTAGCGGGTGCGCCGCCAACTCAGTTCTTAATCATGCTTGGCGCGATTGTCACGGGTATCGTGTTTTTGATCTTATTTGAACCATACCGTTTCCAGCGTTTGATCTCGTTTACTGACCCATGGGCAGATCCATTAGGTGTAGGTTATCAGTTATCAAATGCACTAATGGCTTTTGGTCGTGGTGAATGGTTTGGTACAGGCTTAGGTCACAGTGTACAAAAACTATCTTATTTACCTGAAGCGCATACTGACTTTATGTTGGCAGTGCTAGGTGAAGAATTTGGTTTCGTGGGTATTTCTATTGTTATTGGCTTGTCTTTCTTGATGCTAGCATGTTGTATCAAAATTGGTCACCGTGCTTTGAAACATCATTACCTTCGTGCAGGCTATTTAGCTTACGGTATTAGTATTATTTTCTTGCTCCAGATTTTGGTAAATGCGGGCATGAATATGGGTTTAATGCCGACGAAAGGTTTGACTTTGCCATTCATTAGTTATGGTGGTACGTCTTTAATGATGTGTGCGGCGATGATTAGCTTAATCTTAAAGATTGATGCATCAACACAAGAAGTCAACCCAGAACGAGAAGAGTCAAACTTCTAAATTATTAGACATAATAAAAAAGCCCGATATCAAATCGGGCTTTTTTATTATTTATAGATATGTGCCGCTGAGCTCTTGCCCATGGGGAATCAAATCAACATTCCACTGCGCTACAGCCTGCCTTAGCATCGCTCTAGGCTGATCTAAATCAACGTTGGGTTGTCCCAAGGCCAGTATTGCTTTTTGAAGTAATTCAGGCGCTTTTGATAAATCGAGTGCTTGGGCTAGATTCTGTTTAGAGAGCTTTTGCCCTTGGTCATTCATTGCAAGGGGAAGGTGCATATAGCTTAGTTGAGGATAACCTAGAAGCTGACCTAACCAAATCTGACGTTCGGTGTTATCTAATAAGTCCGCGCCTCGAACGACATGGGTAATACCTTGTAGATAATCATCCACGACGACCGCAAGTTGATAGTTAATAATTCCATCACGGCGCTTAAGAACAAAATCTCCAAGATCATATTGTAGATTGGAGCAATGACGTCCTTGCAATCGATCATCAAAACAGATCTGCTGATCTTGAACTTTTACCCGAATCGCTTGACCTTGAGAATCAAGATTGAGATCGCGGCAAGTACCTGCATAGATTGCATTTGAACCAAGCATTTTGCGGGTACATTGACATGCATAGATAAGACCTTCTTTTTTGAGTTGGTCTAATACGCTTTCATAAATGTCTAAACGATTTTTTTGAAAGATGATGTCTGTATCGGGTTCGAACTGGAAGGCTTCAAGTGATGTGAGAATATGCTCTTCGCTGCCGGGATAAATACGAGGAATATCTGTATCTTCGACACGAACGAGCCATTTGCCTTGATGGGCTTTTGCATCGCAATAGCTGGCAACAGCAGTAATGAGTGATCCAAAATGCAAAGGGCCGGTTGGCGATGGCGCAAACCGACCTGAGTATGAAAAGCTAGGCTTTTCTTGAGTAGCTACAGCGGTCATATTAACCGTTATTTTGCTTCTCTTTAATTTCTGCCAAAGTTTTGCAGTCAATACATAACGTTGCAGTTGGACGCGCTTCTAAACGACGTAAACCGATTTCAATACCACAAGTTTCACAGAAACCGTAGTCTTCATTCTTAATAGCTTCCATAGATTGTTCGATTTTACGAATTAACTTACGTTCACGGTCACGTGTACGTAATTCAATTGCAAATTCTTCTTCTTGGGTCGCACGGTCGTTTACATCTGGCAGTGCAGTTGATTCGTCTTGCATCGTATTTAAAGTACGATCAACTTCAGACATTAATTCAGCTTTCCATGCTTGCAGAATTTGTCGGAAATGCTCGAGCTGTCCTTCAGACATGTACTCTTCATTTTTCTTAGGTTGATAAGGTGCAATACCAAATAAACTTGCAGTTGTGCCTATGTCAGAAGTTTTAGGTTTCACTTTACGTGCACGTTTTGCAGAAGCTTTGTCACCTTCCACTACAACTTCTGTATGTTCATCCAAAACTTGGTTGTGGTTGTCATTCGCCATAATAGGGCATTCCTCATCATACACGTATTATCTATACGCAAAAAATATGGTGATATGCAAGTGTTTTTATAGAAAACCATCGATGGGATTTTCCCATCGGGTCGTCATCATATAGATTTTTCCTGCAAGATGATAGTCATTCCGACCCGTAAATATTTTCAAAACGTGTTTGCCCCAGTCATAATTATATATAAGCATATAAGAAATAGGGCTAATAGCCTGAAATATCAGTGTTTATATGGCCTTGAAAATTTTCAAGACGGAAGACTTCTGTTTCAAAACTACCATCGTTTTTTAGACGAATGTAACGGTAGCCGGGAGCATTTTGATCGAGTGCAAAATCATTACTAAAGGGTTTAAACTGAACACTTGTCGAAGGTGTAGAGAAAAATTCGACCCCTTGCCAAATGTTGATTGAGTCTTGATGAACATGCCCGCAGACCAAAGCTTTTACATTTTTAAACGGCGTTAATGCTGTAAGCAAAGCATTAGAATTTTGTAACTTGTGATGATCAATCCATTTTGACTTCATGGCAAAAGGGTGGTGATGACAAGCCAGCAAAATCGGGTTATCTGCATACTCTTCAAGTAAAGCCGTTAAGTTCTCTAGCTGTTCTGCTGATAGATGTCCATCAATATGACCTTTTACCGCACTATTTAATAGAATAATCCGCCAGTTCCCTAAGCAAATGACCACAGGTTCCTGATGATTCTCTTTATGCAATGGAAAATGGTCAACATTGTCATGATTACCTAAGGTCTGAAAAAAGGGCAGACCAAGCGTTTGCATATATTGAATATAACGTTTGTAGGTAATAGGCGTTGGTGCCTGAGCTAGGTCCCCGGTATGGATAATTGCATCAGTTTCAGGATGTTTATTAAGTATCTGTTGAATAATGGCATGAAAGCTTTCTTCAGGATTCATACCCACAAATTCTAAATGCGGATACTCCAATAGGTGGGTATCGGTAATTTGTATAATGACATGGTCTTTTTGTGAAAGTGTTGAGACTTGAAAAGTCACCGTCCTACCTCTTCGGGTTTATTATCGTTTTGCTGTGTTGGGCCAGCCATTGTAATGCCATAATGACAGGAGCATTTCTTAAACGCCCGCTGTCGAGTAGAGTCTGGATTTCACTATAATTAAATAAGTGCAGTTGAATATTTTCCCCCTCATCATCTACGCCAAAAACACCCCCTTCAGCGGGTAATTCAGTTTCGGCAACATAGAGATGAAATAACTCTGAGCAAGCACCAGCTGACGGGTAAAAGCTAAATAGATGCTCTAAATCTTGAACTTCGCAACCTGATTCTTCAAGGCTCTCTCGTCGAATACAACTTTCTGGTGATTCATCACCATCTAGCACGCCTGCAATTATTTCTAACTGCCACGGTGATTGAGCATCATCTAAAGCCCCAACACGGAACTGTTCAATCAGAGCAAACTGTTGTTTTTGATCGTTGTAGAGTAGTACGCCAGCTGCTTCAGGCCGATGAACGAGTTCACGCTGCAATACATGAGTATATTCAGATTGATTAAATAGACGATGTCGAAGGCTGACTTTTTCAACTTGAATAAAACCACGGAATAGAGATTCACGTGATGTTACTTCGACATCTTTAGATGTATAACTTGGACGTTCAACAATACTCATGATTCGATCAGGACGAAATCTATTTATTTCATCCTAACCGAGAATCAGGGCTAGGCAAGTGTTTTTTTTGAATATTTACACTTTATGATACAGTTTTTGACCTTGCTCCTGATAAACCTCTTTCATCGCTTTGAGGCCTTCTTCAACCTCTGAATCGTTATTGGTGAGGTTGTTGGCATAGTCGCGTACATTCTGAGTGATTTTCATTGAACAGAATTTTGGACCACACATTGAGCAGAAGTGTGCAGATTTATGAGCCTCTTTTGGTAAGGTTTCATCGTGCATACTACGTGCTGTATCAGGGTCTAGACTTAGGTTGAACTGATCATCCCAACGGAACTCAAAACGTGCTTTTGATAAGGCATTATCACGTACCTGTGCACCCGGATGTCCTTTGGCAAGATCGGCGGCATGTGCTGCAAGCTTGTAGGTAATAATCCCGTCTTTAACATCTTTTTTGTTTGGTAAACCTAAGTGTTCTTTTGGTGTCACATAACAAAGCATCGCTGTGCCGTACCAACCAATCATGGCTGCACCAATTGCAGAAGTAATGTGGTCATAACCCGGAGCGATATCTGTTGTTAATGGTCCAAGCGTATAGAATGGTGCTTCTTTACACACTTCTAACTGAAGGTCCATGTTTTCTTTAATCATGTGCATTGGTACATGACCAGGGCCTTCAATCATGACTTGAACATCATGTTCCCATGCACGGTGAGTCAGCTCACCTAGGGTTTTAAGTTCGCTGAACTGTGCTTCGTCATTTGCATCTTGAATACAGCCCGGACGTAAGCCATCACCTAAGCTAAATGAAACGTCATAAGCCTTCATGATTTCAAAGATTTCATCGAAATGTGTGTATAAGAAGTTTTCTTCATGATGTGCTAGACACCACTGCGCCATGATTGAACCACCACGAGACACAATACCTGTTAAACGGTTTGCTGTAAGTGGTACGTAGCGAAGTAATACACCTGCGTGAATTGTGAAGTAGTCAACTCCTTGTTCGGCTTGTTCAATTAGTGTGTCTTTAAAGATTTCCCAAGTCAGATCTTCTGCAACACCATCAACTTTTTCAAGCGCTTGATAAATAGGTACAGTACCGATTGGAACAGGTGAGTTACGAATAATCCATTCACGTGTTTCATGGATATTTTTACCTGTCGACAAGTCCATAATAGTGTCGGCACCCCAACGCGTTGCCCAAGTCATTTTTGCAACTTCTTCGTCAATTGAAGAGCCAAGTGCTGAGTTGCCAATATTGGCATTAATTTTAACCAAGAAGTTACGGCCAATAATCATTGGCTCAAGTTCTGGATGGTTAATGTTGGCAGGAATGATCGCACGACCTTCAGCAACTTCTTGGCGAACAAATTCAGGTGTAATTTCTTTTAAGTTTTTTGCACCGAAATTTTGTCCAGCATGTTGACGCATATCAACACCTTCACGCTGGCGTTGATTTTCACGAATTGCAATATATTCCATTTCAGGTGTGATAATACCTTGCTTGGCATAGTGCATTTGAGTGACATTTTTGCCTGCTTTGGCACGGCGTGGATTTTGAATGTGCGCAAAACGAATATCAGCGGTACGAATGTCTTTTAAACGTTCTTGACCAAACTTTGAAGTTAAACCAGAAAGTACGTCAGTATCGTTACGCTCTTCAATCCAGTTTTGGCGAACTGAAGGTAAACCTTTGTCTAAATCAATTTGAACATTTGGGTCGGTATAAACACCTGAAGTGTCATATACCATAACAGGAGGGTTATGTTCACCGCCAAGACCAGTAGGGGTGTCGGTTAAAGAAATTTCTCGCATTGGAACCTGAATGTCAGGGCGAGAACCCTCAATATAAACTTTTTTAGAAGCGGGTAAGATGCGGGTTAAATCTTTTGCATCTTGTTCATGTTGTGCTGAAATTTCAGCAGAAGAGAGATTCGTTAACTGGTTCATCACATGATCCTTATGAATAACATCAACGAATCAAGCACGACCAAAAACGATGGCGGATTTATCTTTATGAGATAAATTTAAGGCTTTAAGTTTTCAGATGGCTTGATTCCTACGCAGGTCTTAACCTGATCAGGTTCAACGGTACTTGTGATCAAACTTGTGTTGCGATAACACAGAATTTACACAATCTCAGCGAGCTATTACTCGCGCTCCGTCAAGCGATTTACAGACTAACATGTTTTAGGTTGGCTGGCATTGTCAATTTGTATCTATACAAACTGCATCCATATGGCAGTCACGATAGACTTCCGTGTTCCATGGCGAATCAAATTTTAATAGCTGCTCAAGCTGTTCATGAGTAATCTGATAATTTGATTTTTTATCACCATTTTTATCAGTTAAATCTATTTTAAATTGCTTATTACGCTCCTCTACAGGAGTGGCAATAAACTTAAGAAACAGTTGAGCGGATTTCGCTAAACTCGACTGATTTTGTGTAGACAAAAACCGAATTTGTTGAAGAGCATCTTTATCAAACCACGTATTCGGTGCATATTCATCTGACACTGGCGTGTTATCTAAACCAAAGAAAATAAAATAGCGATATTCATTAAATAGTCGTTTTGCATCACTAATAAAGTGGCTTTTTGGATATTTCTGAATAAATTTTTCCCAAAAAAGTGCTCGTTCAGTAAGTTCTTTCCATGAAATGGCCAACGCACCATCGTTATAGAAAATATCCTGATTATCTTTGGCCATACGAGTTAAGAACTCTTTTTGGTCTGTTGGTAAGGACGTAGAAAAAACCTCAACTAAATAGTTTGGCTGACGTCGATAGGTAAACATACCCTCACCTTGATAGAGAAGTTCAATGTAGGCTTGGCCTTCATGTTGAAGTAAATATTGATCACGCGGGCTAAGTTGGTCGAAGAGTTTTTTCTGGGTTTGGATGACCTTTTTAAGGTCTTGTTTCTGTTCTAAAACGGCATAGCCAAATGCTTCAAAAGCTCTCCCTGTTTTTTCAGTGTAGTCTTGTTTAAGAAAACGTTGATACATCGCAGTTGAAGCATCAATAAGCTTAAGCTGCTCATCATTTTTTAAAGAGGGAACACAGCTTTTAAGCTTTTCATTAATTTGATTTAAATCTTCTATTTTGCTGTTTTGGTTGATTTTCTGCGTAGCAGCCATAATTTGTAAGCAACTGCTGTCTTGTTTTTGAGTAGCCTTTTGTTCAGTTGGTTTTTGCTCTTTAGATACAGCCTGATCTTGCTGTGATGTTTTATTACATCCAGCCAAAAGTAGTGCACTGCACATACTCATCATTAGAACTTTTTTCATCATTGTACTTTTATAGAAATTAATATTGCTCAAATTATAACGCTTAAAACGATTGCATCATTGTTAGAAATCTTTATTATTAGGTAGGTCGGTCTACTTAAGTAAAAGCTATGAATGATAAAACAGCAAGACAGAAAATTCTCGATGCAGCAGCAAGCTTGTTTTATAACGATGGCATTACTGCAACAGGAATCAATTCAGTTACGGCTAAAGCCGATGTCGCTAAGATGTCGCTTTATAATAATTTTTCTTCAAAAGGCGATCTTGTTGATGCCTATATTGCTGCACGCCATCAAGAGTGGCTCGATCTCTATCAAAAGCGTTTAGCAAAAACAAACACAGCTAAAGAAGCCATTTTGGCTGTGTTTGATGCCTATCAGGACCATGCAGAATTTGCCTACGAAAAAGGGTTTCGAGGTTGTGGGTTATTGAATGCTGCCGCAGAGTTTCCAGCGAATAGTGCAGGGCGTAGTTCTGTAAGGCAGCATAAAGAAGAAGTGGAAGGTATTGTTGCTGAGCATTTAAAAAAATTAATACCAGACTCACAGCGCGTTAACTATGTAGCTACGCAGCTTTCTTTTCTTTTAGAGGGTTCTATGGCACGAGCAGGTTTAGAAGGAAACAGTCGTCAACTTCTATTAGCAAAACAAATGGCAGAAGATATTTTAAATAGAGAATGCCTACATGATTAGCCTCATTAAAAATAGTAGCTATGGGGGCACAATTGCGATTTTGGTTGCTTCTGTTTTGTGGGGAACAACAGGTACGGCGGCAGCATTTGCACCGACACTTGGCCCACTCGCTATTGGTGCCGTAGCTATGGGCGGTGGAGGACTTTTACAAGCTTTGGTTGCATCACGAGCAATACGCGAAAACCGTCAGTTTATAAGGGAAAATCTTTCAATACTGCTTTTAGGGGTAGTGGCGGTTGGTATTTATCCTTTGGCTTTTTATTCCTCAATGCATTATGCGGGCATTACGATTGGCACCGTTGTTTCAATTGGTACCGCTCCATTAATAGCAGCAATTTTAGAGCGATTTTTTGACCGCAAAGCTTTATCGGCTATCTGGTTTCTAAGTTTTGTGTGCGGCGTGCTTGGTGTAAGTATGTTATCGATGGGGGAAAGTCATGCGATCCAAGAGAGTACAAATCAATGGAATAAATTCTTCGGTATTTTTCTTGGGCTTGTCGCAGCTACAACTTATTCACTTTATTCATGGGCCGCAAAAAGATTAATAGATCGGGGTGTTGCCTCTAAAGCTGCAATGGGCATGATTATGGGGGGTGGGGCAGTTATTTTGCTTCCTACTTTGTTGGTTACAGGTGGAGGGTTATTGCATAGCTCAACCAATTTACTTGTGGCTGGTTATATGATGCTGATTCCTATGTTTTTGGGTTATTTACTTTTCGGTTTTGGATTAAAAACAGTAAATGCCAGCAAAGCGACGACCTTAACTTTATTTGAACCTTTAGTGGCTGCGATTTTTGCCATCGTTTTGGTGGGTGAGCATGTTTCATGGCTGGGTTGGATAGGCATGTTACTGATTTTTATTTGTATTTTAATCTTGTCAAAAACTAAGAACGCTTAAAAACTAAAACTTTTAATGGCTTGAGTTTGATTTGAATTTTTCTTAGTCTTAAAGGCAAGTTTTATCGTTGATTTGAACAATGAAAATAAAATTAATGGTCGCTGTTGGCCTTTGGAGTTTTGCATCTTCGAGTTTTGCTCTAGATTTGGTTGAAGCTTATGAGCGCGCAAAACAAAATGACCCAACGTGGCAAGCCAATCAACAACAATATGAAGCAGATCAACTGAACTTAGGCTTAGCAACGGGGGCGTTATTACCTACTGTCACATTGTCTGGAAACATTACCCGTAATCGACAAACTGTAAAACGTTCAAACTTTCCAGGTGTTGATCAAGAAGGCCTGTCAGATGCTTTGGTAAGTAGTACGTCAACGACTCGACAAGCGACTCTCACTGCACGTCAGCCATTATTTCGAATGGATGCTTGGGAAGGTTATAAACAAGTTAAAACTTCGGTTGCACTTAGTGAAATCACTTTAAGGCTGCAAAAACAAGATCATGTTTTAAATGTGGCAGAAGCCTATTTTAATGTGTTGCGGCAGCAGGCTCTGAGTGTTGCATACTTACAAGAAGAAAAGGCTTTGCTTGAACAGCTCAATATGATGAATGCCAAACTCAAAGAAGGGTTGGTGGCACGTAGTGATGTGAGTGAAGCAAATGCTCAATATCAAAATGCTAGAGCCAATCGTATTTCAACCAATGTTCAATTACTTTTAGCCCAAGAGCAGCTTTCTGAATATATCGGTTCTTATCAAGATAAACTCGCTGTACTGCGAAGTGATTTTAATTTTCAAAAGCCTTATCCAGCAGAGCTTAATGACTGGCTTTCTTTGGCACAGCAAAAAAACTTAAAGATCCAGCAAGCCCGTTTACAGCAAAAATATAGTGAAGACCAGCGCCGTGTCGAAAAGGCAGCACTTTATCCTCAAATAGATGCTGTGGCGAGCTATGGCTATACTAAACAAACACCAGAGACACTCATTTCGACTGATGGAAAATTTGATCAGGTCGGTGTAGAAATGAACTGGAATTTATTTAATGGTGGACGGACCCGAACATCAATTAAAAAAGCCACTGTAGAAGCCAGTAAAGCGCAGGCACAACTTGATGCAGCCATTCGCCGTGCCAATGTCGATGTGAAAAGTGCGTTTATGCAGGTAGACACAGATCAAGCCAAACTTGAAGCAAGAAAGGCTGCAATGGATTCATCTTCTTTGGTTTCTCAAGCTTCAAAAGCGAGTTATAACGAAGGCTTGAAAAGTATGGTTGATGTTTTATTGGCGCAGCGTAATGCTTTTTCTGCAAAACAGGATTATCTTAATGCTCAGTATGACTATTTATTGAATGTGCTTCGTTTAAAAGCTGCGGTAGGCCAGTTAGGCGAAAAAGATCTAGTCGAGCTTAATAGCTGGTTAACTTATCAGTAATTAAATGCTTTTATCTGAAATTTAATTTTGTCATAAAAACTTAATGATTGCTGTGTTTTAATGCTCAATCATTTTATTCCCGCGCCATCATGTTGGAGGCTTCCCTTGAGTCCGAGTAATCCGGTGTTAAGCCATCATATTTCTTCTCAATTTAATGAAGATTTGCAAGATGTAAACACAAAGTTTATGACCATGGGTGGCTTGGTCGAACAGCAGGTTGCAAATGCAATTCATTCTTTACTTGATACCGACGCAAATTTAGCGATTGATGTTCAATTTAAAGATAATGCAGTCAATCAATATGAACGTGATATTGATGAAGGCTTGACGTTGATTTTGGCGCGTCGTCATCCGGCAGCGATTGACTTACGTATGGTGATTGCCATGAGCAAAGCCAATACTGACCTTGAACGCATTGGTGATGAAGCAGCGAAAATTGCCCGTATTGCACAAAATCTGTGTGAAGAAGGTGGATCACCACGTGGCTACATGGAAACACGTCATATTGGTAATCAAGTTCGTGTCATGATTCATGATGCACTTGATGCTTTTGCACGTTTAGATGCAGATCAAGCTTTACGTGTACTTTTAGCTGATGCTGACATTGACCGTGAATATCAATCAGCAACACGTACATTAATGACATATATGATTGAAGACCCGCGTCATATTGCTCGTGTAATTAATGTCATGTGGGTTTTACGTTCATTAGAGCGTATTGGTGATCATGCACGTAACATTGCTGAGCAAGTGATTTATATGGCCAAAGGCTTTGATGCTCGTCATACCAAAATTGAAGAAATTGAAGCCAAAGTCCACGAAAAGTAATCTTGAGCTGAAATATTTAAAGGCCTTGTTTGAAGCAAGGCCTTTTTATTTTTAAAAATAATAGATAAAAAAATGTCCCGAACTTTGGGGGGAAGTTCAGGACAGAAAATCAAGTGCATAAACACGACAGGGATCGTGTTCTTCTTGCTATAGAGTGATATTAAGTTCTTCGCTTTTTGATGTCATGTAGAGTCCTGTGCGCTCTATGTAAGGCTTTTTATGTTTGTGTAAGTTTCACGTAAAAAAAGGCGGATCTATGTATATAGACCCGCCTTTTTAATGATGATTAAGCTAAAACAAACCGATTATTCTGGTTTCCAGCCTTCAGCTTTTTCTACACTTTCATCATTGTTAAAGAACTTCTCACGTTGTTCTTCCAGAAACTTTTTAGCTTCTGGTTCAAACACGTTTAAACGCTTTTCATTAATTAGCGTAGTTTGGTGTTGTAACCATTCTTGCCATGCTTGCTTAGAAACATTTTCAAAAAAATCTTGGCCTTTAGCACCTGGGAAAGGAGCGAAGTCTAAACCTTCCATTTCCTTTTGATATTTACGGCAAAATACTTGTCGACTCATGATTTATCCTTAAGCGTATAACTGTTCTAAACGTGTATGGGCACGAGCAATCGCAGCTTCAACCTGTTTTGGTGAAGTTCCGCCAATATGATCACGTGCATTTACAGAAGCTTCTAGAGTTAAGGCTTTATCAAATACATCTGCTGTAATTAAGTCAGAGAATTGCTGTAACTGCTCAAGTGTGAGCTCAGATAAATCTTTTTCTTCCGCAACACCTAATGCTACTGCTTTACCTACAATTTCATGCGCATCACGGAACGCTACGCCTTTTTTCACTAAGTAGTCAGCAAGGTCAGTTGCAGTTGAGAATCCACGAAGAGCAGCTTCACGCATGATTTCAATATTTGGAACCAATGCAGGAATCATGTCTGCAAATGCCATGAGTGAACCACGAACCGTATCGATTGCATCAAATAAAGGTTCTTTATCTTCTTGGTTATCTTTGTTGTATGCCAATGGTTGACCTTTCATGAGCGTAAGTAAGCTAATTAAGTCACCAAATACACGGCCAGATTTACCGCGAATAAGTTCTGGAACATCCGGATTTTTCTTCTGTGGCATGATTGAAGAACCGGTACAGAAGCGATCAGGAATATTCACAAATTTGAACTGTGCAGAAGTCCAAAGAATGAGCTCTTCTGACATACGTGATAAATGCATCATGATAAGTGCAGCAGCTGCATTAAATTCGATGGCAAAGTCACGGTCAGATACAGCATCAAGAGAGTTTTCAGATACAGCTTCAAACCCTAAAAGCTCTGCTGTATATGCGCGGTCAATTGGATAAGTTGTACCCGCAAGAGCAGCAGATCCAAGCGGCATACGGTTAACACGTTTACGGCAGTCTTGGAGACGTTCAGTGTCACGTACCAACATTTCAAACCACGCTAACAAGTGATGACCAAAAGTTACTGGTTGAGCGGTTTGTAGGTGTGTAAAGCCTGGCATAATCGTATTTACATTTTTGGCAGCCAAGCCTAACAAGCCTTTTTGTAAACGTTCTAATAATTTTAAAATATCATCAATTTCGTCGCGTAGGTAAAGACGAATATCAGTTGCAACCTGATCGTTACGGCTACGACCTGTATGTAATTTTTTGCCTGTAATGCCAATACGTTGAGTCAAACGTGATTCAATGTTCATGTGAACATCTTCAAGATCGATGCGCCACTCAAAGTTTCCAGCCTCAATTTCTGAGCGAATGGTGCTTAAACCTTCAATAATGTCATCGCGTTCTGCTTCTGTGAGTACGCCAACTTTCGCAAGCATGGTAGCATGCGCAATCGAACCAGCGATGTCTTGCTTATAAAAACGTTGGTCAAACTGAACCGAGGCGGTAAATTCGGCTACAAAAGCGTCCGTCGCTTCAGAAAAACGACCACCCCACATACCTGAGGTTTGGTCTGGGGTTACTGAATTAGGGGGATTTGAAGATGTGGTCATGGTGGCTCAGTAAAATAAAAAAGAGTATATCACTTGCCGAAGCTCAACAAACAAAGTTGTTTTCTACGGCATACCGAAATCAAAATTCCTCCTATTTTTTTACGAAAAGTGGGCGTTGGCAACACTTATTCGAATTAATTATCGCAAGTAATGTTTTGGCATTGGTTCTGGCATTGGCTGAAGCGCAGTCTTGGCAAGCCTTAAGCGGGGGAAGGCTTTTTCAATACATCGTTTTTATTAACTGGGTAATATTGTCCTTTTTTGCATTGGTTGAACGCTTTCAGGGTTTTTTTAGCAGCTTACGTCAAGAATTTGCTTTGGTCATTGGTTTTGTCATGCTGCAAAGTATTGTTGTTTTGACCACTTTAATGAGTAATTTTTTTCAGTTTGGTCTTTTACATAAACATGCGTCATTAACGCAGGGCTGGGGTGTTTATTTTACCAATGTACCTTTATATCTAAGCTATGGAATATTACTCGGGGCCTTCTGCTTACGTTATTTATATGTCAGGCAACAATGGTTGCATCAGCAATATGCCGAATTAAATGCACGTATTCAGGCCATGCAAGCACGAATTCACCCTCACTTCTTATTTAATAGTTTAAATAATGTGGTGAGTTTAATTGCGATAGATCCAGATAAAGCAGAAAGCATGCTCATTAGTTTGTCGCGTTTATTTCGAGCGAGTTTCCAAGAATTAAAATTGGTGAGTCTGCATGAAGAAATCGAGCTGAGTAAACAATATTTAATGATTGAGCAGGTCCGTCTAGGTGAGCGTTTAAAAGTTGATTGGAAGATCGAGCTTTCACCTGTGCAACTAAAACAGATCACTATTCCTTTATTGACATTACAACCTTTGTTAGAGAATAGTATTTTTCATGGGGTAGAACCAATGATGGGCAAAGCAACCATAGGGGTATTGGTTGAAATATTGCAAAATCAGGTCAGTATAGTCATTACCAACCCATATACAGACGATACAATAAATTCACGGAAAGGGCATGGAATCGCTCTTGAAAATGTTAAGCAGCGCCTGAAAGCGTATTATGGAAACACCGTTAGATTTCAGGTTTATAAAGGTGAAGCTTTATATACCACTATTATGAGCTATCAATATCAAACAAAATAATAAGTCAGTCAGAGTTAACCATAAAAAAATGGACCAAGTTAACGGTGACAAGGAGGATGAATGAAGGTGCTAATTTGTGATGATGAACCACTTGCAGTGGAGCGTTTATCACGTTTAGTTTCAAAGATGGGACATGAGGTTGTATCAACGGCTCATCATGGACAGGAGGCCTTGGAACAGGCACGGCTTCATCAACCGGATGTAATCTTACTTGATATTCAAATGCCAGGTATGAATGGGCTTGTCTGTGCAGAACAGTTAAGTCAACTCAATCCTCGACCTGCGATTGTGTTTTGTACCGCCTACGATCAGCATGCATTGGACGCTTTTAAAGCTCAGGCTCAAGCATATCTTCTTAAACCGATTGATCCTGTTGAACTTGAGCAAGCTTTAAGTCAGCTAACCCAACTTACTCAAGCACAGCTCAATGCATTACCAAATTCTGAGCTTTTACAAGATTTAAAGACACAGCGTCATCAAATTGCCGCAAAAACCTATCGTGGTGTTGAACTGATTCCTGTTGAAAATATCTATTACTTTTTAGCAGATCAGAAATATGTCACTGTGAGACATAAAAATGGCAGTGTATTAATAGATGAAACATTAAAAGAGCTTGAAACCGAATTCGCAGATCAGTTTATTCGTATTCATCGAAATGCGTTGGTTTCGGTTGCATATTTAGATGGTTTGGAGCTAGTCAGTTCGGGGCAATATCAGGTTAGATTACGTGGTCTTGATGAAAGACTTTCGGTGAGCCGTCGGCATTTATCTACGCTTAGAGAGCGAATTCATCAGCTTTAAATTTAAAAGAGTTATCTGGGACTTGCGAGATTTTACTTGCAATTTTAAGGGATCAAGTTAAGTTTAGGGTGTATTGTTTGACCAGCCCATGCTTGAATTTATGAAAACCTTGAAAATTGCTACACGACAAAGCCCACTTGCTCTTTGGCAGGCAGAACATATTCGTGCCCGTTTAGAGGAGCTTCACCCTGATTTAACGGTGGAACTGGTTAAATTTGTCACGCAGGGCGATAAAATTTTAGATACGCCTTTAGCAAAAATTGGGGGCAAAGGGCTATTTGTTAAAGAATTAGAAGCAGCACTTTTAGATGGGCGTGCAGACTTAGCTGTACATTCAATGAAAGATGTCCCAATGGCTTTGCCAGAGGGTTTAACTTTAGCAGTGATTTGTGAGCGTGAAGATCCGTTAGATGCTTTTGTTTCAAATCAGTTTGAAAAATTCGCTGATTTACCACAAGGTGCAAAAGTTGGTACCTCAAGCTTGCGTCGAAAATCTCAGATTTTAAAACAACGTCCTGATTTGCAAATTATTGACTTGCGTGGAAATGTTGGCACACGTTTAGCGAAGCTAGATGAAGGTCAATATGATGCGATTATTCTGGCCAGTGCCGGTTTGAAGCGTTTAGGTTTGTCAGAACGTATCCGTCATTGTTTAACACCAGATATTAGTTTGCCTGCTGTGGGACAGGGTGCATTGGGTTTAGAGTGCCGTGCAGCTGACCAAGATGTATTGGCTTTAATTCAACCTTTATTACACGCAGAAACAGATGTTTGTGTACGTGCTGAACGTGCATTTAATGCCTATCTTGAGGGTGGTTGTCAGGTCCCAATTGCAGGTTATGCCACACTACAAAATGGTCAAATCCATATCGAAGGTCGTGTTGGAAGCCCAGATGGCCAAACATTATTACGTGCTGAACTGACAGACGAAGCCAATAATGCTCAGCAATTGGGTGAGAACCTTGCTCGAAACTTACTTGATCAAGGTGCTGGCGAGCTATTAAAGGCCCTCTACTAAACCATGTTGTTTATTAATACTCGACCTGATTCGCGTGCAGCTGAATTAACAGAAGCTTTGCAAAATGAAGGTTATCAGGTTGAGTCTTTACCACTTTTAGAGCTCGTTGCTAAGCCCTTTTCCGAACACTTACTCCAGCTTTACCAACAATTAGTTAGGGCGCAAGCTATTGTGGTCGTCAGCCCAACCGCTGTTGAAGTGGGTGTGGAATATTTAGTAAAAAGCGGTTTAAAAATTAGCGATTTAAAACATATTCAGTGGATTGCGGTAGGGCAAGCAACAGCCAATTGTCTAAACGAATATGGAATACAAGCACATATCCCCGATGTTGAAACTTCTGAGGGGATGTTGAACCTACCTATTCTGCATAATATGCAACAGACGGGTAGCGTGGCTTTTTGGCGGGGAGAAGGTGGACGCCAATTTATGATGGAGACCTTGCAACAACAAGGAATTCAGATTTTAAATTTTGTTCTATATTATCGGCAGTGCCCAGAAGCGTCATATTCTACATTCAAACATCTGACACAGAATTCGAATTATAATTTAAATAAATGGCTCGTCTTAATTACCAGTGAAGCGAGCTGGAAGTATTGGTTAGAGCTTTGCTTAAAAAATAATGTACAACCTGATGGTGTATATCTGGTTTTGGGACCTCGTCTTTTTCAAATTGTTAAAGAGTATCGCGATCAGCAACAGGCTCATTTTCACATTATTCAACTTGAAAATTTATCGCCTTCGGGGATGATTCATCACATTCAGGCATTATAAGGATTCATATGAGAAAACTTGTTTCTATCATCATTTTGCTGGGCATAGCTTGGTTGGCTAAGCTCAGCTACGATATGTGGCAAATTTCTCGTACTGTTCCCGAGCTTAAACAAAGCCTGCTGCAATCCGAACAGCACTATGCCAATTTAAATGATCAATTGGTTGCTTTACAGCGACAGTTGCAGAATCAACCTGTGAATACAGGGAGTAAAACCAGTTCAGTCGCTCAACCAGATGCAACGCCGACAGGTATTGCTCCTACAGTTCTAATTAAACAAAAGTTAGATTTAATTCAATTTGCAATTGATCAGCAGCAGTTGATTTATGCAGTTGATCAATTAAACCAGTTACAGCAATCGCTTGTGCACTATGAAATTGCTCCAGCATTGCAACATAGCTTGAATCAATCGCTCGAGCAGGATAAACAGGCAGTTCAACAGTTTACTTTGGCTCAAAATCAACGCCATCAACTAATCGATGATTTATTACAGAACATTGATAAGAATATTCAACAAGCCTTAGCCCAGCCTAAACTTGAAATGGATCAATCCGAGACTGTGTCTTGGTGGAAAAAATGGTTCCGTATAGAAAAAGTAGAAACGCCGTCTATTAATTTAATGAGTCGCAGTGTCGTGCTTAAAGAAGTGCAATTAAGATTATTAATTGCTGAACAGGCACTCAATCAAGGAAAAATGACTGAGTATCAAAATGAGTTGCAATCTGTGATGCAAAAGTTAGATGAAATGCCTGATGCAACAAGTCAGCAGTTAAAAAAACGTATTGCTAAAGTGGCACATTTATCAGTCGTGCCAGTTCCTAAACTCTCTACACTTGGGCTAATTGGCTCATAAGGAGGATATATGAAGCACCTCCTGTGGGTTTATGTCGTCATCAGCTTAATACTCTTTGCAGCCTTAGCTTTATTTAGCTATGACTATGGAATGGGATATGTCTATATTTACTGGCGACAATTGCAGCTGCAAACAAATGTCTGGGGATTAACTCTTACTTTTGTAGTGATGAGTTTTATTGCTCAACTCGCATGGCTGTGGATTAAACGTTATTCCTCTCGTGAACAAAGGAAAAGTGAAAACATCTTCCAGTTTAAAAACCTTCATCCTTATGAACAATTGGGTATTGTTTGGTTATTAGAAGCGGCCGAAGATCAACGTGTATTTATTGAACGTGTTTTTACTCAATCAGGGCTTTTAAAAAATATTATTGATGCCAGATTTCTGGTTTTAAGTGGGGATTATCCAAAAGCATTGGCTGCTCTCGATCAATCATCACCTATGGCATTTGAATTGGCAGAGTTACAGCGAATTGAAATATTTTTGGCCGAAAATGAAGCCGACCGTGCATTAACTCATCTTGAATTTTTATACCAGCATCAGTTATCGCCTTGGTTACAAGAAATAGAAACTGCTTACCAGCAAAAATTAACTGCGTTATGGGGGCAATTAGCGCTGCAACATCCATGGGTGTATTTACGTTCCATGAAATATGGTTTGCTAGATGCTGAGCACCGTGATTTATGGTTGCAACAACTTCTTCAGCAATTTGACCAAGCCTCTATTGATGACTTACATGCCTTACAGCAACGTTATTTGGATTTAGAGTCTGAGATTCAAACTCGACCTTATAGTAGTAAGTTGTTATGGCTAAAACTGTTAGCACGCATGCCAGATATGAGCATGCAACATGCGGCGTTAACACTCCACTTATTAAAAGAGCAATTTGACCCAGAAGTATTTTATCTATGGTTTCAGCAACAATTGCTTAAACAAGTTCCAGACTATGCCGATGTCGAAGAAAAAATTATTGAGTTCGAAAATCAATATATGAGTTTACCAGTTTTAACCTTTGCAAAATGGCATGTCTATATGGCAACTGGGCGTCAAGCAGAAGCTGAAACATTATTGTTATTATATCCAGATAATATTTTAATGAGCTATTTGCGTATTAAGTCAACGCTTAAAGAAGATGATGTGTTAATCAAACAGTTAAATCTAATCTTTGAAAATGATGCAAATTTTTTAAAGTTTAAAATATGAGGTAAAAATGAAAGAACTGTCTGTCTACCCGATAATATATGAACAAAAAGTAGCGTGGGGAGATATGGACGCTTTTGGTCATGTCAATAATGTACAATATTATCGATATATTGAAAGCTCACGTATTTTATATATGGAAGCAATCAATATATTAACCCCACATTTATATACCGTAGTAGCTTCAAGTCAGTGTAAATATTTAAAGCCTGTTTTTTATCCCGATGTATTGAAAATTGGTGTTCGCGTGGAAGAGCTCCGTAATAGCGCATTCCGTATGGCTTATATATTGTGGAGTGAAACCCAACAACAAATAGTCGCTACTGGTGAAGCTGTTATGGTATGCGTTGATAAATTAACAGAACGAAAATGCGAAATACCGCAGGAAATAAAACAAAAAATTATTGAGCTAGAAAAATCAGTTGGGCATGACTTAATACATTTATTTTAAATAAATATTAATAAAATATATTTCATTTATAATTGGTAATGTAATTAAAAGGTAATTTTTTTGGTTATTCTGATGAACACGGCTTTCAAACTATTGCTTATTGAATAGATTATAAATAATATTGGTCTTGATTTTATGTTTTTAAATTTTGTCTGTATTATTTTGAATTGTCTGTAAGACTGGAGTATTTATTAATGAAACCGGATATCAGTGAATTATCTGTTGAAGAGTTAAAACGCTTACAAGAAGAAGCAGAAGCTTTAATTGCAAGTAAAAAAGATCAAGCAATCGAAGATGCTTATAATCAAATTATCGAGATTGCTGAAAATGTAGGTTTTAGTGTTGAACAACTTCTTGAGTTCGGTGCTCAAAAACGTAAGAAAACAACTCGTAAATCTGTTGAGCCTCGTTACCGTAACAAAAACAATGCTGAAGAGACTTGGACTGGTCGCGGTAAACAACCACGCTGGTTAGTTGCTGAAATTGAAAAAGGCGCAAAACTTGAAGATTTCTTAATCTAATCAAATTGCCGTTTTTAAAAGCCAAGCAAATTTGCTTGGCTTTTTTATTGATAAAAATATCTCAAAATTTTGCTATAAATATTATTTAAAAAATTGAGTGTTTAAATTGCTCTTTCAATGAATTGTTGAGATCAAATGTGCATTTACTTCATTGAGCGCCAAGTTTTCATGATTTTGTCATACGTTCAACTTATAGTCTCAATACCGAAGCCAAGTCCGATTGCTTGGTTTTTTTATATGAAGTGAATTGGCGATGTTGAAAAAGTATGCATAATGTCAGACTAGGGAGCTACTCTCAAAATAAGGACGATAATTTGCATGTTGGTAAGGCTGAATGAAGAAAAAGTCTAAGCAATGGAAGTGGTGGTTTTTTGCCCTCATTGCATTTTTAATTTTTATTATTTTACAGATCCCGGCGACTTGGCTTATTTCTAAATTTTCAAAGAATAATCAAACTCTACACAATGTAAGTGGAAATATCTGGCAAGGCCAAGCAGATTGGCGGCGTGGTACTTTGAGAGGTTCGATTCATTGGAAAACTAGACCTCTTGACCTGTTTTTATTAAGGTTCGCTGCTGATGTAGATATCCATAGTGGTAATACCCAATTAGCTGGGGTAATGGGCTATGGTGTGGGGAAAAAAGTAATTGTAAAGGCTATGAATGGTCAAATTGCGCCTGAAACATTAAAACAAATTGTGAATTGGCAATGGCCTACGAACAGCATTCAACTGAAAGATATTGAGTTTAATTATAAGAAAGAGCAGGGGTTCGCCGCAGTTGATGGTCAATTACATTGGGGTGGCGGTGCTTTAATTTATAATATTGGTGATCGTCAAGACCGTATGAATATGCCTTCTTTAAATGGGCAATTAACGGATCAAAATGGACAATTACAAGTTGATATACGTGATCAACGCAGTCAAAAAATGGCGAATCTCTTATTAGATGCCAACATGATGCTTGATGTGCAGCTCACCCAAAGATTATTACTTAATATTCCATCTTATGATGGAAAAGCTGGTTTGGATACGTTTGTCATTAGTTCTCGTCAACCCTTAATACAAGGGGGTAACTAATGAAAGTATGGATTGAGAAATTACAGCAATTACAGTGGCAAAAATTAGATCGGTTAAGTGTAGTTGTATTTGCCTTTTTGGTTTTATGGTTGTGTTGGAAATTAGCTTCATTATTTTGGTGGGTAATTGCGCCTCCTCAAATGATGCAATTTGATCGGGTCGAGTTAGGATCACAGCAGCCACAAATTCCTAACATTAGTACTTTTTCACTTTTTAATGAACCTTCAGCCAATGCAGCACAGGAAAATGTCAACCTAGAATTACAAGGCGTAATGCTGGGTTATCCGAATCGTTTTTCTTCGGCTGTGATTAAGCTAGATAATACTGCCGACCGATATCGGGTAGGAGAAACAATAGGTTCTACCTCTTATCAGTTGGCAGAAGTTTATTGGGATCACGTGATATTACGTCAAGGTAATGGAAGTACTCGTGAACTCCAATTTAAAGGTTTGCCAAACGGTTTATATCAACCTATGACGCCAGATGCATCACAACCAACTGCTACTGCACCTCAGTCGTCAGCACCTGTTAATACTGCTCAAGAGGCGTTAGGGCAAGCTATTCAGCAAATGCAAGGCAACCGTGAACAATATCTGCGTGACATGGGTGTTAGTGGGAACTCCAGTGAGGGTTTTGAAGTTACAGAACGTACACCCACTGCGCTTCGAAATAAGTTAGGTTTAAGGCCGGGTGATCGGATTGTTTCATTAAACGGTCAAACGGTTGGGCAGGGACAAACGGATGTGCAGTTACTTGAACAGGCTCGACGAGCTGGGCAAGTGAAAATAGAAATAAAACGTGGTGATCAAGTGATGACCATACAACAAAATTTTTAGTGATAACACGTCACCATAAGAGTTAGGAATTATCGCAAGTTATGGCTTTATTGAATCATCAACGTCCACTTTGGGCATTACTTGCAGCAGCCCCATTGATTGCGACAGTGAGCAGCAGTGTCTATGCCCAAACATGGAAGATCAATTTACGTGATGCTGACTTAACTGCATTTATTAATGAAGTGGCAGATATTACGGGTAAAAACTTTGCAGTAGATCCACGAGTACGTGGTAACGTCACAGTTATATCGAATAAGCCTCTGAATAAGAATGAAGTTTACGACCTGTTTCTTGGGGTCTTAAACGTAAATGGAGTGGTGGCAATTCCTTCGGGTAACACCATTAAACTGGTACCAGATAGTAATGTCAAAAATTCGGGAATCCCTTACGATTCGCGAAATAAATTGCGTGGTGATCAGATTGTTACCCGAGTCATTTGGCTTGAAAATACAAATCCAAATGATTTAATTCCAGCACTCCGTCCTTTAATGCCTCAATTCGCACATATGGCTGCGATAGCAGGCACTAATGCGCTGATTGTTTCGGACCGAGCTGCGAATATTTACCAACTTGAAAATATTATTCGTAATCTAGATGGTACTGGCCAAAATGATATTGAGGCGATAAGTCTCCAATCGAGCCAAGCGGAAGAAATCATTACTCAACTGGAGGCAATGAGCGCTACGGGAGCATCTAAAGATTTTAACGGTGCACGTATCCGTATTATTGCAGACAACCGAACAAATCGTATTTTAGTTAAGGGCGATCCTGAAACACGTAAGCGTATTCGCCATATGATTGAAATGCTGGATGTGCCTTCGGCCGACCGTTTAGGTGGTCTAAAAGTTTTTCGATTGAAATATGCAAGTGCAAAAAATTTATCTGAGATTTTGCAAGGCCTCGTAACAGGACAAGCTGTTTCTTCGTCAAATAGTAATAATAGTTCTTCTAATTCATCGAATCCGATCAATAATTTGATGGGTAATAACCAGAATTCTAGTTCAAATACCTCTGGTTCAAATGGTAGCTCAATTTCTACGCCATCTATTAATTTAAACGGTAATTCGAACAATAATAATCAGAACAATATCTCTAGCTTTAGCCAAAATGGTGTGAGCATTATTGCGGATAATGCCCAAAACTCGTTAGTAGTTAAGGCAGATCCTCAATTAATGCGCGAAATTGAATCTGCTATTCAGCAGCTAGATGTCCGTCGTCAGCAGGTTCTGATTGAAGCTGCAATTATCGAAGTGTCAGGAGATGATGCGGATCAACTTGGCATTCAATGGGCACTTGGTGATTTATCTAGTGGGATTGGTTTACTTAGCTTTAGTAATGTAGGTGCTAGTTTATCTTCTATTGCTGCTGGTTATTTATCGGGTGGTTCCGCTGGGGCTGCAGCCGCTATCGCTGGAGGTGCTAATAAAGGTAATGGGGCAACTTTGGCTCTGGGTAATTTTGAGAATTCCCGTAAGGCTTATGGTGCATTAATTCAAGCGCTTAAAACTAATACCAAATCAAATTTGCTTTCGACACCATCCATAGTGACGATGGATAATGAAGAGGCTTATATTGTTGTCGGTCAGAACGTTCCCTTTGTAACAGGATCGGTCACTACAAACAGTACGGGTATCAACCCATACACCACGGTTGAGCGTAAAGATGTCGGTGTGACATTAAAAGTCGTTCCACATATCGGTGAGGGTGGTACAGTTCGTCTGGAAGTAGAGCAAGAAGTCTCTGCTGTTCAAGACAGTCGTGGACAAGCAGCTGACTTAGTAACAAGTAAACGTGCCATTAAAACTGCTGTTTTGGCTGAGCATGGACAGACAGTAGTGCTTGGTGGTTTGGTGTCGGATGACACGTCACTTTCAAGACAAGGTATACCTGGGTTAAGTAGTATTCCCTATGTTGGGCGTTTGTTCCGCTCAGATAATAGAAGCAATGTAAAACGTAACCTTCTTGTTTTTATCCACCCAACAATTGTGGGTGATGCAAATGATGTGCGCCGTTTGTCTCAGCAGCGCTATAGCCAGCTTTATAGCTTGCAATTGGCTATGGATAAAAATGGCAACTTTGCAAAACTGCCTGAGCAAGTTGATGATGTCTATAATCAAAAGATGACACCACCTAGTATTGCCTCTCAGCCAAAGAATTATCAACAGGTTCCATCAGGTGGAAAAACCTCGACGGTAACTACACCTGTAGCGGTAGAGCCGGCAGTGCAAAAGCAAACCTTACAGTTACCTGATCCTGAAGTTAATCGTACTAAAAATACAGTAACAACAACGACACTGCGCCCAAGCACAGCACAGTAGTAGCATGTTATGATTGATAAAAAATGAATAGGACATACGCATGACTTGGAAACTACAAGCAATTACTGGTGAAATTACTGGCCAAGAAATTAATGTTGATCGCGATATGTTGGTAGGGCGTCATCAAGATGCTGATGTGTTGTTACAAGCTGCTGAAATTTCACGTCGCCATGCTGCATTGCTTCTAAAAGATCAAGCGCTATGGGTGCAAGACCTTAATTCATCGAATGGCACATTTGTAAACGATATTCGTATTGAGCAAGAAAAGCAGCTACATGATGGTGATATTGTTCAGTTTGCTAGTTTTAAATTTTCTGTATTGGCACCTGCACAGAAAATCACGGAATTACCTGAAATTGAAGCCGAGCCTGTAAATACAACATCATCTCCAGATTTAAGCGATCAAGGAATGCCGAGCCTTGCAGAGCGTGCTGCAGAAGTGGAAGTTCGTCGCGATGGTATGCCGCAGAATATTTCTATTCCAAAACCTGCACCTATTCCAGAGGGTGTAGATATTAATGCACAACAGCAAACACCTATCGCTTTTGATGAGCCAGTTTCTCGTGTTGCTGAAGAAAGAGAGCAACAGAAGAATGCCTCAGTTGGTTTAATCACTATTATTATTTTAGTAATTTTAGCGGTATTGGCATGGTTATTCTTTAAATAATCCTTTGCTGCTTTTACAATCAAGGCATGCTAAACGCATGCCTTTTTAATTTTGAGTAGAAAAAAGATGTCTGTTGCACAACTAAGTAAGCGCGATTTAATTTTATTTGATCTAGATGGGACGTTGGTTGATTCTGCTGCTGATTTGTATCGGTCTATGAATTTAAGTTTAGAGGCGCTAAGTTGGCCATTGGTAACAGAAGTCCAAATACGAGAATGGGTGGGTAAGGGAGCTTCAAAACTCTGTGAAAGTGTTCTACTCCATATTTTTGGAAAATTAGATCCTGAACAACATAAAGTCTTATTAGAAAAATTTATTGATATATATAGTGTAGAACTCTGTGTAAATACTCAAATTTATCCTGGTGTAACCGAGTTTTTAAAACATTGTAAAACTTTGAATATACAAATGGCATGCGTTACCAATAAGCCTGTACAACTTGCCCAAGGTTTGCTTGATGCTTTACAGCTCTCTCCATATTTTCAAGTCGTACTTGGTGGGGACAGCTTACCTGAGAGAAAGCCTCATCCATTGCCATTATTGCATTGCATGCAAAGCCTAAAAATATCTGCTTCACAATCATTAATGATTGGAGATTCAAGTAATGATATTGAGGCTGCGCGTCGTGCTGGAATTGATTGTATTGTGGTTAGCTATGGCTATAATCATGGAGAAAATATCTATGATTGCCAACCTCAGCAAGTTGTTGATAGTCTTGCTGAGTTAATTATTTAATGAATGAAATGGAGATCAGAATGAATAAGCGTATGGTTTTTCGATGGCGTGTCTAAACCGAATCTAGAAAAACACACTTTTAAATCGAAACCATATTAGAGAAAATTCATGACAACATTAGCGCAATTCGAGCAACTTAAGGCTGCTGGTTACAACACAATTCCAGTCTATCGCCAACGCTTAGCAGACACAGAAACACCTTTATCTGTTTTCGCTCGTTTTAAAGACCACACGCAAGCTTATTTATTTGAGTCAGTCGAAGGTGGCGAAAATTGGGCACGCTACTCTATGATTGGTTTAGGAGAGTCGACGGTTTTCTCGTGTAATGCAGGTGTTCTATCTATACAACATGCTGATGGCTCAATTACACAACAAGATTGCCAAGACCCATTTCAATATATTCGTGAATTTCAGAAGCAATTTAAAGTGCCATCTGCTGAGCTTTTACCAAACTTACCAAGTTTTACGGGCGGATTAGTGGGTTATTTGGGCTATGACGCAGTCCGTTATATCGAGCCACGTTTAAAGAACGTTCCTATAGCTGATCCGATTACATTGCCGGATTTGTGGTTGATGCTCTCAAAGACAGTCATTGTTTTTGACAACCTTAAAGATACTTTATTTTTAATTGTTCATGCGGATACAGAGCAGAGTAATGCTTATGAAGACGCTCAGAAAAAATTAGATGAATTAGAACAGTTGTTAGCTACTCCAGTTAGTTTGCAAGCTAAGCCGCATACACCTCCACATTTTGAATCAATTACTGGTAAAGCGAAATTCTTAGAGACAGTCGAAAAAGTTAAAGAATATATACGTGCTGGTGATGTGATGCAGGTTGTTCCGGGGCAGCGTATGGTTTCTGATTTCGATGGAGAGGCTTTACAAGTTTATCGTGCTTTACGTCATTTGAACCCATCACCTTATTTATTTCTGGTACAAGGGCAAACGATTACAGATAAAAAGCCATTCCATATTGTAGGGTCATCGCCAGAAATTCTTTCTCGTTTAGAAAATGGTATTGCTACAGTGCGTCCTCTTGCAGGTACCAGACCACGTGGAAAAACTAAAGAAGAAGATCTTGCTTTAGAAAAAGATTTGCTTTCTGATGAAAAAGAAATCGCTGAGCATTTAATGCTGATTGACCTTGGTCGAAATGACGTTGGGCGAGTTTCTAAAATTGGCAAGGTGCAAGTGACAGATCAAATGGTGATTGAGCGCTATTCGCATGTCATGCACATTGTCTCAAATGTACAAGGCGAAGTTCGTGATGATATCGATGCGCTAGATGTATTTAAAGCAACTTTCCCAGCCGGTACTTTATCGGGTGCACCAAAAATTCGTGCAATGGAAATTATTGATGAAGTTGAGCCTGTGAAAAGAGGTGTGTTTGGCGGGGCAGTAGGATATTTGGGATGGCACGGCGAAATGGATATGTCGATTGCAATCCGTACTTGTGTTATTCGAGATAAAAAGGTCTATGTACAGGCTGGAGCAGGGCTAGTTGCAGACTCAAATCCTGAATCTGAATGGAATGAAACGCAAATAAAAGCTCGCGCAGTGATCAAAGCGGTTGAATTATCATCAAACGGATTGATTTTATGAGTTTTTAGCGGTTTTTTTAAAAAAACCGCTTGCATCGTTTGGAAGTTTTGCTAAACTGCACACCGTTCCGATACGAAACGTACGAAACACCAAGAAGAGCCGGCATAGCTCAGTTGGTAGAGCAACTGACTTGTAATCAGTAGGTCCACAGTTCGAATCCGTGTGCCGGCACCATCTTAAAGGTGTGTAGTTGTGAAGTAAAGAACAACACTGAAATAAGTGTGATATGGTGAGATTCCCGAGCGGTCAAAGGGGGCGGACTGTAACTCCGCTACGAAAGTTTCGAAGGTTCGAATCCTTCTCTCACCACCATTAACTTCGATTGAAGTGGTATATATACCAACACAGTGCGGGAGTAGCTCAGTTGGTAGAGCGGCAGCCTTCCAAGCTGCATGTCGCGAGTTCGATCCTCGTCTCCCGCTCCATCGAAGGATAATCGCTCTTATAGCTCAGTGGTAGAGCACTCCCTTGGTAAGGGAGAGGTCTCGAGTTCAAATCTCGATAAGAGCTCCAGATACAGTTTAGTAGATTTTCTACAAAGATTTAAAAAGCAGGCTTATTAGTCTGCTTTTCAAGTATTGGGTGTTTGATTTTTTAGGCGATATGTCGATGCTGAGTTTTTGCTCAGAATTGTGTTCGACGTAAACGAGGACTATAAACATGGCTAAGGCTAAGTTTGAACGTAATAAGCCACACGTAAACGTGGGCACAATCGGTCACGTTGACCATGGTAAAACAACTTTAACTGCTGCGATTGCAACAATTTGTGCAAAAACTTACGGCGGTGAAGCGAAAGATTACTCACAAATCGACTCAGCACCTGAAGAAAAAGCACGTGGTATTACAATTAATACTTCACACGTAGAATACGATTCTCCAATTCGTCACTACGCGCACGTTGACTGCCCGGGCCACGCCGATTACGTTAAAAACATGATTACTGGTGCTGCTCAGATGGACGGCGCGATCCTTGTGTGTGCTGCGACTGACGGTCCAATGCCACAAACTCGTGAACACATCCTTCTTTCTCGTCAGGTTGGTGTACCTTACATCATCGTATTCTTAAACAAGTGTGACCTTGTTGATGATGAAGAATTACTTGAATTAGTTGAAATGGAAGTTCGTGAACTTCTTTCTACTTATGACTTCCCAGGTGATGACACTCCAGTTATCCGTGGTTCTGCGCTTAAAGCGTTGGAAGGCGATGCTGGTCAATATGGTGAGTCTTCAGTTCTTGCTCTTGTTGAAGCGCTTGACTCTTACATCCCAGAACCAGAACGTGCTATCGACAAAGCATTCTTAATGCCAATTGAAGACGTATTCTCAATTTCTGGTCGTGGTACTGTAGTAACAGGCCGTGTAGAAGCTGGTATCGTTAAAGTCGGTGAAGAAGTAGAAATCGTTGGTATTAAAGATACAGTTAAAACAACTGTAACTGGCGTAGAAATGTTCCGTAAACTTCTTGACGAAGGCCGTGCAGGCGAGAACTGTGGTATCTTACTTCGTGGTACTAAGCGTGAAGACGTACAACGTGGTCAAGTACTTGCTAAACCAGGTACAATCAAGCCGCACACTAAATTCGACGCAGAAGTATACGTACTTTCTAAAGAAGAAGGTGGTCGTCACACTCCATTCTTAAATGGTTACCGTCCACAGTTCTATTTCCGTACAACTGACGTAACTGGTGCAATCCAATTACAAGACGGCGTTGAAATGGTTATGCCAGGCGACAACGTTGAAATGTCAGTAGAGTTAATCCACCCAATCGCAATGGACCCAGGTCTACGTTTTGCGATCCGTGAAGGTGGTCGTACTGTAGGTGCTGGTGTTGTTGCGAAAGTAACTGCATAAGCATATTATAGTGACGGATTACGTCTCAGGTTGGGGGCTTTGGCTCTCAACTTGCATTATAGGTCAGTAGTTCAATTGGTAGAGCGTCGGTCTCCAAAACCGAATGTTGGGGGTTCGAGTCCCTCCTGACCTGCCATATTTTGAAATAAAAAGCTTGATGCTGGCTTAGTTGTTCATATAATAAGTCGCGAGTTCTACGACGAGTACAAAAATGTCGAATGATAAATCGCGTGACGCATTGAGCGACGCGCCAATTCCTCAAAGAAATAATTCTGCTGAAGTTGTTCGTTCTGGTTCGCCTTTAGATATTGTTCTATGGGTGATTGCAATAGCATTGTTGCTTTTAGCTACCATGGTGAACCAACATTTGCCAGCGTATTGGGCACCTGCAAATAATGTTTGGATGCGCGTTGGGGCAATTTTTGCTTGTATCGTTGTGGCTTTAGGTTTATTATACGCCACCCATCAAGGTAAAGGCTTCGTTCGCTTGCTAAAAGATGCACGAGTCGAATTGCGTCGAGTAACTTGGCCAACAAAACAAGAAACAGTCACTACATCGTGGCAGGTTCTATTGGTTGTAGTTGTCGCATCATTGGTTTTATGGTGCTTTGACTATGGTTTGGGTTGGTTAATTAAGTTGATTATCGGGTAAAAGAGCTATGAAACGTTGGTACATTATTCATGCCTACTCTGGCTATGAAAAACAAGTGATGCGTTCACTTACAGAACGAATCCAGCGTAGCGCTGTTGCCGATAGCTTTGGTGATGTCCTTGTTCCTACCGAAGAAGTGGTAGAAATGAAGGATGGTAAGAAACGTAAATCTGAGCGTAAATTCTTTCCTGGCTATGTGTTAGTCGAAATGGAAATGAATGATGATACTTGGCATATCGTTAAAGAATGTCCAAAGGTTCTAGGTTTTATTGGTGGCACACCTGAAAAACCAGCACCAATCACTCAACGTGAAGCAGATGCGATTCTTGCGCGTGTACGTAATACTGGTGAAGCGCCACGTCCTAAAACGATGTTTGAACCAGGTGAAGAATTACTTGTTATTGACGGTCCATTCACAGACTTTAAAGGTGTGGTGGAAGAGGTTCAATACGATAAGTCACGTTTAACGTTGACGATTAATGTATTTAATCGACCAACTCAGGTTGAACTCGAGTTTCGCCAAGTCGAAAAAACGATTTAATCTCAATTGGTTGAAAAGCGCCCGATTTTATCGGGCATTGTTGTTGTAACAGTAATGTTGCGTAAAGATTGGGGAGCCTAGCGGCGTTTGTACCCAGAGGTATTTTAAAATGGCTAAGAAGATTGACGGCTATATCAAGCTGCAAGTTCCAGCTGGTAAAGCAAATCCATCTCCACCAATTGGTCCTGCATTAGGTCAACGTGGTGTAAACATCATGGCATTCTGTAAAGAATTCAATGCTGCTACACAAAAAGTTGAACCAGGTCTTCCAATTCCTGTAGTGATTACTGTGTACAACGACAAGTCGTTCACATTCATCATGAAAACTCCTCCAGCTTCTATTCTTCTTAAGAAAGCTGCTGGTATTCAAAAGGGTTCATCTGTACCAAACAAAACTAAAGTTGGTAAGTTGACTCGTGCTCAGTTAGAAGAAATTGCGACTACTAAAGAACCGGATTTAACTGGTGCTGATTTAGACGCACGTGTTCGTACCATCGCTGGTTCTGCACGTTCTATGGGCTTGGAAGTGGAGCTATAAGACATGGCAAAGTTAACTAAACGTCAAAAAGCCATTGCTGCTGCTGTTGAAGCAAACAAAGTTTACACTTTGGAAGAAGCAGTACAAGTTCTTAACAGCCTACCTGCTGCAAAGTTCAAAGAATCTTTGGATGTAGCTGTAAATCTTGGTGTAGACCCACGTAAATCTGACCAGGTTGTTCGTGGTGCAACTACATTACCTGCGGGTACTGGTAAAACTGTACGTGTAGCCGTATTTGCTCAAGGCGCGCAAGCAGAAGCTGCTAAAGAAGCTGGTGCTGATGTTGTAGGTTTTGATGACCTTGCTGAAAGCATCCAAGGTGGAAACCTTGACTTTGATGTTGTAATCGCTGCTCCTGACGCTATGCGTGTTGTTGGTAAGCTCGGTACAATTCTTGGTCCACGTGGTTTAATGCCAAACCCTAAAGTTGGTACTGTAACTCCTGACGTAGCGAATGCTGTTAAAAACGCTAAATCTGGTCAGGCTCGTTACCGTGTAGACAAAGCGGGTATTATCCATGCTGCGATCGGTCAAGTAGGCTTTGATGCTGCTGCTATCCGTCAAAACGTTGAAACTTTAGTTGCTGACTTGAAAAAGTTAAAACCTGCAACTTCTAAAGGTGTATACATCAAAAAGATCACTTTGAGCTCAACTATGGGTCCTGGTCTTACTGTTGATGTAAACAACGTTTCTAACTAAGTTTAGACTTGGTAAAGAATTTTAAAGTCCTGATTGGGGACAGAACTTAAATAGAAATATTTTTCTATTTGGTGGGGTAGGGCAAAGCTTTATTCCTTACTCATCAGGCGGACTTTGAATTGATAAATGAGAATTTATCAGCGTCAAAGACCTCAGGCGAAAAGATGTCATTTTCGAATAGCACTTTTCTTAATAAACCAGCCTGCGTAGACGCGGTGGTGTGATTTGTTCCTCCTCCGCGTGTAAGTCGAAAGGCTTACGAATTGGGAGTGTGCCCATTGGGTACATAAATCACCTTAGGAGGTTTTACAATGGCTCTTCTTATTGAAGACAAAAAACAGATCGTTGCGGAAGTAAGTGAAGTTGCTTCTAAGGCGTTTGCAGCCGTTGTTGCTGACTACCAAGGCTTAAGCGTAGAGCAATTAACAACACTTCGTGTTGAAGCTCGTAAGTTAGGTGTTTCTACACGTATTGTACGTAACACTTTAGCTAAACGCGCACTTCAAGATACTCAATTCAATATCTTGAACGACAACCTTGTTGGTCCAACAATTCTAGGTTTTTCAACTTCTGAAGATGACATGGGTGCAGCTGCACGTTTGTTCGAAGATTTTGCTAAAACTAACAAAGCATTTGAATTAAAAGCTGCTGCATTTGACGGCAAAGTTTATCAAGGTGCTGACGTTAGCGTAATTGCAAATCTTCCGAACCAAGAGAAAGCTCTTACTATGCTTGCCTCTGTCCTTCAAGCTCCTATTTCGAAATTGGGTCGCCTTATTACAGCGCTCAAAGAGAAAAACGAGTCAGAAGCTGCTTAATCAATTTTACACACCATTCAATATCCATTTGGAGTTATTCTCATGGCTTTAACTAACGAAGAAATCTTAAACGCAGTTGCTGAAAAAACTGTTCTTGAACTTGTTGAATTAATTTCTGCTTTCGAAGAGAAATTCAACGTTTCAGCTGCAGCTGTTGCTGTTGCTGCTCCAGCTGGTGGCGCTGCTGCTGCTGCTGAAGAACAATCTGAATTCAACGTTGAGTTGACTTCTTTCGGTGCTAACAAAGTAGCTGTAATTAAAGCAGTTCGTGAAGCAACTGGCCTTGGTCTTAAAGAAGCTAAAGACCTAGTTGAAGGTGCTCCTCAAGTTCTTAAAGAAGGCGTTTCTAAAGAAGAAGGCGAAGAACTTAAGAAGAAACTTGAAGAAGCTGGTGCTACAGTTACACTTAAGTAATTGTAAAAGGAGTCGGTTTTTAAATCGGCTCCATAAAATGGCTGATGGCTCTTGGGTCATCAGCCTTTTTGCGTTACAATAATCGGCTCGATTTTTGTTAGTTTTGTTTGATTTTTGAGAAAATCAAAATAAGACAAGTAATTTCAAATGTTTACCAATATTTTTCTTTTTTAAAAATATTGTTAAGCGTTTTTATACCACTAAAAATTGCAGCATTTGTAAACAGTGGTGGCCATATCGGCCTGCGTAATTCCTTCTGAGCCCGTTCTGCAGGCGGGCTTAGTTTACTTTCCGAGGACTCCAGATGGCATACTCATATACCGAAAAGAAACGGATCCGTAAGAATTTTGGTAAATTGCCCCAAGTAATGGATGCACCGTACTTACTTTCGATTCAGGTCGATTCGTACAGAACATTCTTGCAAGATGGCAAAACTCCAAAAAACCGCGAAGATATCGGTCTCCAAGCCGCATTTCGTTCAGTTTTTCCTATCGAAAGTTATTCTGGCAATGCTGCTTTAGAATTTGTTGAGTATAGCCTTGGTAAACCTGAGTTCGATGTACGCGAATGTATTCTTCGTGGTTCGACTTATGCGGCACCAATGCGCGTTAAAATTCGTTTGATTATTAAAGATCGCGAAACTAAATCAATTAAAGACGTACGAGAACAAGAAGTCTATATGGGTGAAATTCCACTCATGACTGAAAACGGTACATTCGTCATTAATGGTACTGAGCGTGTAATCGTATCTCAATTACATCGTTCACCAGGCGTTTTCTTTGATCACGATAAAGGTAAAACTCACTCAAGTGGTAAAGTGTTGTATTCAGCACGTATCATTCCTTACCGTGGTTCATGGTTAGACTTCGAATTTGATGCAAAAGACTTGGTTTACGTACGTATTGACCGTCGTCGTAAATTACTTGCTACTGTTGTGTTGCGTGCATTAGGTTATAACAACGAACAAATCTTGAATTTGTTCTATGAAAAAGTACCTGTGTATCTTGACATGGGCAGTTACCAAATTGACCTAGTACCTGAGCGTTTACGTGGGGAAATGGCACAATTTGATATTGCTGATAATGACGGTAAAGTTATTGTTGAGCAAGGTAAACGTATCAATGCTCGTCATGTACGTCAAATGGAAGCTGCTGGTTTAACAAAACTTTCAGTTCCTGATGAATACTTATATGAACGTATCATTGCTGAAAATATTACTTTACGTGATGGTGAAGTAATTGCTGCTAATACGTTGTTAAGCCATGAAGTTATGGTGAAACTGGCAGAAGGTGGTGTTAAACAGTTCAATATCTTGTTTACGAACGATATTGATCGTGGTTCGTTTGTTGCTGATACATTACGAGCAGATACAACAGCCGGTCGTGAAGAAGCATTAGTTGAAATTTATAAAGTAATGCGTCCGGGCGAGCCGCCAACAAAAGAAGCTGCTGAAAACTTATTCAATAACTTATTCTTCTCTTCTGAGCGTTATGACTTATCTCCAGTAGGTCGTATGAAGTTCAACCGTCGTTTAGGTCGTCCATACGAAGTTGGTACTGACCAGAAGTCACGTGAAGTAGAAGGTATTTTATCGAACGAAGATATCATTGATGTATTACGTACATTGGTTGAAATCCGTAACGGTAAAGGTGAAGTCGACGATATCGATCACTTAGGTAACCGTCGTGTACGTTCTGTTGGTGAAATGACTGAAAACCAATTCCGTGTTGGTTTGGTACGTGTTGAACGTGCAGTTAAAGAACGTTTAAGCCAAGCAGAAACAGATAACTTGTCTCCACAAGATCTAATTAACGCGAAACCAGTTGCTGCTGCAATCAAAGAATTCTTTGGTTCAAGCCAATTATCTCAGTTCATGGACCAAAACAACCCATTATCTGAGATTACGCATAAGCGTCGTGTATCAGCGCTTGGGCCTGGTGGTTTAACACGTGAGCGTGCGGGCTTTGAGGTGCGTGACGTACATCAAACTCACTATGGTCGTGTATGTCCAATTGAAACGCCGGAAGGTCCAAACATTGGTTTGATCAACTCGCTTTCTGTATATGCAAAAGCAAATGACTTCGGTTTCTTGGAAACACCTTACCGTAAAGTGGTAGATGGTCGTGTAACTGATGCAGTTGAATACCTTTCTGCTATTGAAGAAGTAGGTACTGTTATTGCACAGGCCGACTCTGCAGTAGATAAAGATGGCAACTTAACAGAAGAGTTTGTTTCTGTTCGTCATCAAGGTGAATTCGTACGTATGCCACCAGAAAAAGTGACGCATATGGACGTTTCTGCTCAGCAGGTTGTATCTGTTGCTGCATCACTTATTCCATTCCTTGAACACGATGACGCGAACCGTGCGCTTATGGGTTCAAACATGCAACGTCAGGCAGTTCCTACTCTACGTGCGGATAAACCGCTTGTAGGTACAGGTATGGAAGCGAACGTTGCACGTGACTCAGGTGTGTGTGTAATCGCAAACCGTGGTGGTGCAATTGAATACGTAGATGCTTCACGTATCGTTATTCGTGTAAACGAAGATGAAATGATTGCTGGTGAGGCTGGTGTAGACATCTATAACCTCATTAAATATACGCGTTCTAACCAGAATACTTGTATCAACCAAAATATTATCGTGAATTTAGGCGACAAAGTTGCTCGCGGTGATATCTTGGCAGATGGTCCGTCTACAGATATGGGTGAGCTTGCGCTTGGTCAAAACATGCGCGTTGCGTTCATGACTTGGAACGGTTACAACTACGAAGACTCGATCTTATTATCTGAGCGTGTACTTCAAGAAGACCGTTTAACTTCTATTCATATTCAAGAATTATCTTGTGTAGCGCGTGATACTAAGTTAGGTGCAGAAGAAATTACTGCCGATATTCCTAACGTTGGTGAAGCTGCACTTTCTAAACTTGATGAATCAGGTATCGTTTATATCGGTGCTGAAGTTACAGCAGGTGACATCCTTGTTGGTAAAGTAACGCCTAAAGGTGAAACTCAGTTAACTCCTGAAGAAAAATTGCTTCGTGCAATTTTTGGTGAGAAAGCAGCTGATGTTAAAGATTCATCTTTACGTGTTCCATCTGGTACAAAAGGTACAGTTATCGATGTTCAAGTCTTCACTCGTGATGGCTTAGAGAAAGATGACCGTGCATTGGCGATCGAAAAAGCACAACTTGATGCTTACCGTAAAGACTTGAAAGAAGAATACAAGATCTTTGAAGAAGCAGCTCGTGAGCGTGTAATTCGTTTGCTTAAAGGCCAAGAGTCTAATGGCGGTGGTTCAACTAAACGTGGTGACAAACTCGTTGAAGAGGTGTTATCTGGTTTAGAGCTTGTTGATTTACTTGAAATTCAACCGGCAGATGAAGCAATCGCTGAGCGTTTAACTCAAATTCAAGTGTTCTTAAAAGAAAAGAGCGCAGAGATTGATGAAAAATTCGCTGAGAAGAAACGTAAGCTTGCAACAGGTGATGAATTAACAACTGGCGTATTGAAAGTTGTTAAAGTTTACTTAGCTGTTAAACGTCGTATTCAGCCTGGTGATAAGATGGCTGGTCGTCACGGTAACAAGGGTGTTGTATCTAACATCTTACCTGTTGAAGATATGCCACACGATGCTAACGGTGTACCAGTAGATATCGTATTGAACCCGTTAGGCGTACCATCTCGTATGAACGTGGGTCAGATTCTTGAGACTCACTTGGGTATGGCGGCTAAAGGGCTTGGCGATAAAATCGAGAAAATGTTGAAAGAACAGCGTACAGTTTTAGAACTGCGTGAATTCTTAGACAAGATTTATAACAAAGTCGGTGGTGAGCAAGAAGATCTTGATAGCTTAACTGATGCTGAAGTCTTAGCTCTTTCAGGCAACTTACGTGCTGGTGTGCCTTTGGCTACGCCTGTATTTGATGGTGCTGAAGAAAGTCAAATTAAAGACTTACTTGAGTTAGCTGGTATCTCTCGTACAGGTCAAACAGTATTGTATGATGGCCGTACTGGTGAACAGTTTGACCGTCCTGTAACTGTAGGTTACATGTACATGCTCAAATTGAACCACTTGGTTGATGACAAGATGCATGCTCGTTCAACAGGTTCTTACTCTCTTGTTACACAGCAACCGCTTGGTGGTAAAGCACAATTCGGTGGTCAGCGTTTCGGTGAGATGGAAGTCTGGGCACTTGAAGCTTACGGTGCTGCATATACACTCCAAGAGATGTTAACTGTTAAGTCGGATGACGTTGAAGGTCGTACACGTATCTACAAGAATATTGTAGATGGTAACCATTATATGGATCCGGGTATGCCTGAATCGTTCAACGTATTGACCAAAGAGATCCGTTCTTTAGGTATCAACATTGAACTGAAAAATGGTGACTAAGTCGTAAGACTCACGATTTTTTAGGTAAAAACAATATTTGTGACCCAGTCGGGTAAGCGTTGCTTCCCGACACACGGAGAAAAAAATTGAAAGACTTGCTCGATATCATGCGTAAGAAAACGGACTCAGATGGTCATGCACCAATTGAGTTTGACCGTATCCGTATTGGTCTTGCGTCACCAGAAATGATTAAGTCATGGTCTCATGGTGAAGTTAAAAAACCTGAGACAATTAACTACCGTACCTTTAAACCAGAACGTGATGGTTTGTTCTGTGCCAAAATTTTTGGACCAGTAAAAGATTACGAATGCTTGTGTGGTAAATACAAGCGTATGAAATACAAAGGCGTCATTTGTGAAAAATGTGGCGTTGAAGTAACTACAGCGAAAGTTCGTCGTGAACGTATGGGGCACATTGAACTTGCTTCTCCAGTTGCACATATCTGGTTCTTAAAATCGTTACCGAGCCGTATCGGTTTATTACTTGATATGACACTTCGTGATATCGAACGTGTATTGTATTTTGAATCATACGTTGTAACTGACCCTGGTATGACTCCGTTTGAAAAGTATCAACTTTTAACAGACGAAGAATACTTCAATGCACTTGAAGAACACGGTGATGAATTCACTGCGAAAATGGGTGCAGAAGCGGTTCAGGACTTGTTGAAAGATATCGATCTTGAAGCTGAAATCGCACGTTTACGTGAAGAAATCCCTCAAACAACTTCTGAAACGAAGTTGAAAAAAGCGTCTAAGCGCTTGAAATTGATGGAAGCATTCAAAGATTCAAACAACAAGCCAGAATGGATGGTGATGAATGTACTTCCTGTACTTCCACCTGATTTACGTCCATTAGTTCCACTTGAAGGTGGTCGTTTCGCGACTTCTGACTTGAACGATTTATATCGTCGTGTCATTAACCGTAACAACCGTTTGAAGCGTCTTCTTGACCTTGCTGCTCCAGATATCATCGTACGTAACGAAAAACGTATGTTACAAGAGTCTGTAGATGCATTGCTTGATAACGGTCGTCGTGGTCGTGCGATTACTGGTTCTAACAAACGTCCATTAAAATCTTTGGCAGATATGATCAAAGGTAAACAAGGTCGTTTCCGTCAGAACTTATTAGGTAAGCGTGTTGACTATTCTGGTCGTTCGGTAATTACTGTAGGCCCTACTTTACGTCTTCACCAATGTGGTCTTCCGAAGAAAATGGCACTTGAATTATTCAAGCCATTCATTTTCGCGAAGCTACAAGCTTCAGGTCAGGCGACTACCATTAAAGCTGCGAAGAAAATGGTTGAGCGTGAGACTCCGGAAGTTTGGGACGTTCTTGCTTCTGTAATTCGTCAACATCCAGTCATGTTGAACCGTGCGCCAACACTTCACCGTTTAGGTCTTCAAGCATTTGAACCTATTCTTATTGAAGGTAAGGCAATCCGTCTTCACCCACTCGTTTGTGCTGCGTTTAACGCCGACTTCGATGGTGACCAAATGGCGGTACACGTTCCATTGACACTCGAAGCACAGTTAGAAGCTCGTGCATTGATGATGTCAACAAACAACATCTTGTCACCAGCAAACGGTGAGCCAATCATCGTTCCTTCTCAGGACGTTGTCTTGGGTCTTTACTACATCACACGTGATGCCGTAAATGCTAAAGGTGAAGGCATGGTGTTCGCGGATACTCATGAAGTAAACCGTGCACTTGCTACTGGTCAAGTTGCAATCCATGCGCGTGTTAAAGTACGTGTACACCAAACTGTTATCAATGAAAATGGTGAACGTGAACACCAAACTATTATTGTTGATACAACACCTGGTCGTTGTTTGCTTTGGGAAATTGTTCCACAAGGCTTAAGCTTTGACATGATCAACCTTGAGATGACTAAAAAGAACATCTCTAAATTGATCAACTCTTGCTATCGTAAACTTGGTTTGAAAGATACAGTTATCTTTGCTGACCAATTAATGTACTTGGGCTTCCGTCAAGCGACTCGTTCAGGTGTATCTGTAGGTATGGAAGACATGCTCATTCCACCTACTAAGCACACGATTATTGATAAAGCAGAAACAGAAGTTCGTGAAATCGAACAACAGTTCGAACAAGGTTTCGTAACTGCTGGTGAGCGTTATAACAAAGTTGTCGATATCTGGGCGCGTACAAACGACCAAGTTGCTAAAGCAATGATGGATAACTTGTCTTATACACTTGTTAAAAACAAACAAGGTGAAGACGAGAAACAAAAGTCATTCAACAGCATCTATATGATGTCTGACTCTGGTGCCCGTGGTAGTGCGGCACAGATTCGTCAGCTTGCTGGTATGCGTGGTTTGATGGCAAAACCGGATGGCTCGATTATTGAGACTCCGATTAAAGCGAACTTCCGTGAAGGTTTAACAGTACTTCAGTACTTTATTTCAACACACGGTGCGCGTAAAGGTTTGGCCGATACAGCATTGAAAACTGCGAACTCTGGTTACTTGACTCGTCGTCTTGTAGACGTAGCGCAGGACTTGGTAATTACTGAACCTGATTGTGGTACAGCGGGTGGTTTAGTAATGACTCCATTCATTCAGGGTGGTGATGTCATCGAGCCATTACGTGACCGCGTATTAGGTCGTGTAACTGCTGAAGATGTACGTCGTGCATCTGATGATGAAGTTGTATTACCTCGTGGTACGTTAATTGACGAGAAAATCGCAGCTCAGCTTGAAGAGGCTGGTGTCGATGAAGTTAAAGTACGCTCTGTAATCGCATGTGAATCAACATTCGGTGTGTGTGCTCGTTGTTATGGTCGTGACCTTGCACGCGGTCACTTGGTAAACCCAGGTGAATCAGTAGGTGTAATGGCTGCACAATCAATCGGTGAGCCAGGTACACAGTTAACGATGCGTACGTTCCACGTAGGTGGTGCTGCGAGCCGAACTTCTGCTGCGAACAGTGTTCAAGTACGTAACAAAGGTACTGTACGTTTCCATAACGTGAAAACTGTACAACATGCAAAAGGCCACTTGGTTTCAGTTTCACGTTCAGGTGAAATTGGTATTGCCGATGATTTAGGTCGTGAGCGTGAGCGTTACAAACTTCCTTACGGTGCAAGCATCTTATTGAAAGATGGTGAAGCTGTAGAAGCTGGCGGTATCGTCGCGACTTGGGATCCGCATACACATCCATTGGTAACAGAAGTTGCTGGTAAAGCGCGTTTCAGCCAAATCGCTGACGGCGTAACTGCAACATCGAAAACTGATGATGCAACTGGTATGACTACTGTTGAAATCTTGCCTGTAACAGCTCGTCCTGCTTCTGGTAAAGATCTACGTCCTGCAATCGTGTTGGATACAACAGATGGCGGCGAACAGTTCTACTTCTTACCACAAAACACAATCGTAACTGTCCGTGATGGCGAAACGATTGGTGTGGGTGACGTTATTGGTCGTGTACCACAAGAAACATCACGTACTCGTGATATTACCGGTGGTCTTCCGCGTGTAGCTGACTTGTTCGAAGCACGTAAGCCAAAAGAGCATGCAATTCTTGCTGAAGTATCAGGTGTTGTAAGCTTCGGTAAAGAGACTAAGGGTAAAAACCGTTTGGTAATTACTCCGGATGATGGTTCTGAGATTTACGAAGAATTGATTCCAAAATGGCGTCAAATCAACGTATTCGAAGGCGAGCATGTAAACCGTGGTGAGACTATTTCTGATGGTCCGCAAAACCCACATGACATCTTGCGTTTGAAGGGCGAAGTTGCATTAACTAACTACATCGTGAACGAAGTTCAAGACGTTTACCGTCTCCAAGGTGTAAAAATCAACGATAAGCACATTGAAGTTATCGTACGTCAAATGTTGCGTAAAGTTGATATCACTGATGGCGGTGATACAAGCTTCATCAAAGGCGAGCAAGTGGATTACATCCGTGTTGTTCAAGAGAACCAAGCTGTCTTGGCTCAGAACAAGTTCCCTGCGAAGTTTGAACGTCAATTGATGGGTATTACTAAAGCGTCGCTTTCTACTGACTCGTTCATCTCTGCTGCATCGTTCCAGGAAACAACTCGTGTGTTAACTGAAGCTGCTGTAACAGGTAAAGAAGATGATTTACGTGGCTTGAAAGAAAACGTTGTAGTTGGTCGCTTAATTCCAGCAGGTACTGGTCTTGCATACCACTTAGAACGTCGTCGTCAAGAAGCAGAAGCTGCAGAGCATGAGCTTCATAATGACTTCAGTGAAGTAGACCAAGCATTTAGCCAAGCATTAAACTCAGAACAATTCTAAGTTTAAACTTGCACTGAAAAAGGCACCTCAGGGTGCCTTTTTTATTTATAGTTATTTTTAACAATTAAGAGTTGTAATTACATAAATATATTAAAGATCCATTAATTTATTACTTAAGCGGGATAAAGACTCCACATAAACATATTAGGCTACATATTTCTGAGGACTGGAGTATTTCTAATGAAAAAAATGATGATGATTGTTAGTGTTGGCCTGATGTCTACAACTTTGTTTGTTGGTTGCCAGAATGCAAGCCCAGAAAGTAAACGTATTGGATCAGCAGCGATTGGTGGTGGTGCAGGTGGTGCCGTAGGAAAACACGTGGGCGGAAATATCGGGGCAGGTCTAGGAGCGGCACTCGGTGCAGGTGTTGCTGCTAATGCAAAAGGATCTAGCAGTAAAACAGTACGTAATAGTGCAATTGGTGCTGGTGTTGGTGCTGTCTTGGGTGGTGCAATCATTGGTGGTGACACTGGCGCTGCAGCTGGAGGAGCACTTGGTGGTAGTGCGGGTGCAGCTTATGAAGAGAAGAAAGGGAAGTACTAAAGCTATTTCTAATAATATCTAAACCTAGAAGTCTTTAACTTGTTAAGGACTTCTTTTTTATAATTAAAATTTTGATTGATGATCATAAATAGAAGAGCTTTACAAAATATCAATCGATTAGGACAGATGGATAACACAATCTGACTAAATTCCTCATAAAAGGGGATTATTCTTTTTATTAGAACAGGTATTGGGAGTATGGCCATGAAAAAAACAATTGGATTAGTTTCTGCTTTAATGTTGTCTACGCTTGTGTTTACGGGCTGCCAAAATATGAGTCCATCTGACCAGCGTATTGGTGCAGCAGCAGCAGGTGGTGCACTAGGTGGTGGTTTAGGTAACCATGTAGGCGGTGGTGTTGGTGCAGGCTTAGGTGCAGCAGTAGGTGCTGGTGTTGGTTCAAATAGCCAAGGTGGTAGTAAACAGACAACGACTAAGAGTGCGATTGGTGCTGGTATCGGTTCAGTCGTAGGTAAAGCACTGATCGGTGGTGACTCTGGTGCTGCAATTGGTGGTGCGATCGGTGGTGGTGCTGGTGCTGCGATTGAAGAAAAAAGATAAAAATTTAGCAAATAAAAAATAAGCGCTAAAAGCGCTTATTTTTTTATTGAGGGAAAGGTTTCGCTTTTTTACGTCTGATATAAAGCGTTTTTTGAACCTCTGCAATTCTTACTCCAGATTCATCAAAAATGTTTAGATGATAGGTTCTTAAAACAGGCTCATAGTTTTCGGCGAGTTCACGGATTTGTTCAATTTCAGCTAAATCGACTCGTATATCTGCATGTACTGTACTTCGGCCAGGGGACAGAAAATTAATTTCAGCTGCTTTGTCCCAAACAATATATTTTGATCCGAGATGATGCATCAGAATCATCATATAAAACGGGTCAACCATTGAATAGAGACTTCCACCAAAATGTGTACCGACTAAATTTTGGTTTTTCCAAGTCAGGGGCATTTTTACGCGCACATGGCAAAGTTCTAAATTCATGATTTCAATATAAATCCCTGCGCCACGATAAGGGGGATAGTGATTAAATAAAAATTTTGAAATCGTAGGATTGTTCTGAAGTCTTCTTAAAATAGCCATAATAGTCAATTTTTTTTATTGCAACAGTATTCATACTAGATAAGTATCATCTTTTTTATATTGATGGCAATGCTCTATCCGACTAACGACATGATCGATTGAAAAACAAGATAGGAAATGATTATGCAGCCAAAAGTTCATACAGTAACAACAAGTGATCAACAAACGCTTTGTGCTAAAACATGGGGTGACGAAAAAAATATTCCTTTGGTCTTAGTACATGGCTATCCAGACAATCAAGAAGTATGGGAATCAATCATTGAGCATTTAATCAATGACTTCTATATTGTTACTTACGATGTGCGTGGAGCTGGTTTGTCATCTATACCAAAACGTATACGTGATTACCGTTTAGAGCGTTTATCTCTAGATCTCCAAGAAGTTGTTGATGAGTTATTGCCAAATCGTCAATTCCATATGGCTGCCCATGATTGGGGTTCGATTCAGTCTTGGGAGTCGGTCACTGAGCCTAAGTTCAAAGGTCGTTTATTATCATATACCACCATTTCTGGGCCATGTCTTGATCATGCCGCTTTATTTTTGCGTGATAAATTTAAATCTTCACCCGCTCAAATCTTAAAAATATTAACCAAATCTTGGTATATCGGGGCATTCCATCTTCCGTTAATAGCACCAACAGTATGGTCTCTATTTAGTCCTGAAAAATGGGGTAAAGTTCTTACTCAGCTAGAAAGGAAAAGTAATTTACCTTTAAATAATAATATTAATGCAGATGGAAAATATGGCATTAATTTATATCGTGCCAATTTTATTCCTCGCTTAACTGGCCCACGTCAACGTTATGCACAGTGCCCAGTTAAGGCTGTTATTTTAAAATATGATACTTTTGTAAGCCCAGAATACATCACTGAGGCTATGCCAAAGTGGGTTGAAAAATTTGAAGATGTAGAGCTTAATGCAAATCACTGGGCAATTCTGAGTGAGCCAGAGAAAATAGCAACTCATATTCGTGAGTTTATTAAAGCTCAAGCGTAACAGTGAAATAACTGCATAAAACTGTTAATTCGGCGATATTTTCGGCTTCATAGATATGAATCTGCTAGAATATCGCCTTTTGTTTTGCTCTGAACTTATTCATGAATGCTGTCGTTATTGCGATTGCAGTGATGTTTTTATTATCACTGGCGCGCGTTTCTGTCGTACTGACTTTAGTGGTTTCTGCCATTGTGGGCGGCCTCGTAGCAGGTTTAAGCCTTTCTCAAACCGTTGAAGCTTTTAACGCTGGTCTTGGCGATGGTGCTGAAGTTGCACTTGCCTATGCAGTGTTAGGGGCATTTGCTCTGGCTCTATCAAAATCTGGTTTACCTGATTTACTTGCCCATAAGCTGATTGGTTTATTGGGAATGGAAGCTGGGAAAAGCCGTCAGACTAAAGTGAAATATCTCCTCTTAGGTATTTTATTAATTTCTGCTATTTTCTCTCAAAACCTTATTCCAGTTCATATTGCCTTTATTCCTGTATTGGTTCCGCCACTATTACGGGTAATGAACCATTTAAAATTAGACCGCCGCGCCGCAGCCTGTGTACTTACGCTAGGTTTGGTAGGTACTTATATTTTTCTTCCAGTTGGATTTGGTGCAATTTTCCTTGAACAGATTCTGATGGGAAATATCAACAAAATTGGGGCAGCGTACGGTTTACATGTTGATCGGGCAATGATGCCAATTGGCATGGCTATTCCTGTTTTGGGTATGGTTTTAGGCACCTTGGTTGCTGTATTTATTAGCTATCGTAAGCCAAGAATTTATGCTGATCGTGCGATTACACCTGTGACCACCATTGATTTAGATAAACCTCTTCGCGCAACTACCCAAGATGAAACAGCTGACTTAAAAGCAGATGCTGAAGAGTTAAAGCATGAAGCAGAGCAAGCACCAGTTATTGCAAAGAAAACAATCTTGATGGCACTGCTTGCAATTGGTTTAACGCTCGCTGCGCAGCTGTATTCAGGTTCGATGATTTTGGGTGGTTTAGTCGGTTTTGCTGTTCTATCTACTGCCGGAATTTTTAAATGGCAAGATGCAGATGATGTCTTTGTACAAGGCATGCGAATGATGGCTTTAGTAGGCTTTATCATGATCTCTGCTGCTGGTTTCGCATCAGTAATGACTCATACTGGTGATATTAATCAGTTAGTAAATGGTGTGGTTGAGATTATTGGAGATAACCGCGCGCTTGCAGCATTCTTAATGCTTTGTATTGGTTTATTTGTCACCATTGGTATTGGTTCATCTTTCTCAAGTGTTCCTGTATTAGCTGTTATTTATGTGCCTTTATGTGTGCAGTTTGGTTTCTCACCATTAGCAACGATTGCACTTATTGGTACAGCAGCAGCATTAGGTGATGCTGGATCGCCAGCCTCTGACTCAACCTTAGGGCCAACAGCTGGTTTAGGGGTAGATGGGCAACATGACCATATTTGGGATACAGTCGTACCTACCTTTATTCACTTTAATATTCCACTATTAATTTTTGGCTGGATCGCTGCAATGGTTTTATAAAGTTTTTATAAAATATTAAAGTATAAACCTTCTTAATAATGATCTTTAGATTTAAATTAAGAAGGTTTTTTATTGTCTAAATAAAACATGTATTCAAAATAAATTATATTAAAATACTCGGAATTTAAAAGTATATTAAAATGGTTGGTAATATAAAATAATCTTGATTAATGAGGTTGGAATAAAAACCTATTAAAATAGTTGGATAATATATAATTTTATTTAAAACAGTGGTTTAAAAATAAACTATAAAATAATTTTATAATGAGTATTGCATGGTTTTAAAATAAATGTTTATTATAAATATAAATAAGGTTGGAGATATTAAAGTGTTCAAAAAAGCTTTGGTTATTGCATTAATGGGGATGTCTTCTTTTACTTTTGCTGGTAACTGGCAAGTGAAATTTGGTGGTAGCGTTATTGCTCCATCGGAAGATACAACAACACCTTTAGGCGTGGTAAAAGCAGATCATGAATATGCATTTACACCATCTGTAGAATACTTTTTTGGTCAATCTCCATTTTCTGCAGAATTATTATTAGCAACACCTATTAATCATGATGTATTGCTAGATGGTAAAAATGCAGCACGTATAAAACAATTACCACCAACAATTACTGCAAAATATCATTTTAAAAATTCGACTCGTTTCACACCGTATATTGGTATTGGTGCTACAGCATTTATTCCTTGGGATGAAGAAGGGGCGGCAGTAAAAGTTAAAGAAGATTTTGGCGTGGCAGGTCAAGTTGGTTTTAATTTCCAACCTGCTGATGCTAAAAACTGGGGTGTATTTGTAGATGTACGTTATGCTGATATTAGTCCTGAAGTAACAATTGATCCATCAATTGCTAACTACAAGTTTGATCTAGATATTAATCCTTTTGTTTACACTTTAGGTTATAGCTATAAATTTTAAGCATAATAATAAATAGAAAAATATAATAATAAACCTAGACTCAGGCACCTCACATATATTTTATGTGAGGTTTTTTTATGGATTTTATTTGCACGAAAAAAGCATAAAACAGACAGTTTTACACATATTTTCTGCAAGTTTTTTTCTAAACTAATTTCTATTCATTACAAGCATGGGAATAAAAACATGAATAACAAATTAGCGATTTGTTTAGCACTCTTGAGCGGTATTGCTTTTACTCAAAATTTACAAGCTGCAAGTTTTTCTTGCGATGCTGCAAAAACGAAAACGGAAAAAAGTATTTGTAAAAACCGTTCTTTAAATGATGCAGATGTAAAAATGGTAACGACGTATCAAATCGTTCTGCATGCTTTACCTATGGGTGGGCGAGATAATCAGAAAGATACTCAGCAGCAATGGCTGAAAAAAAGAAATGCCTGTGCTGCCAATGTCAGTTGTATTAGCAAAGCTTACCAACAACGTCAAAAGCAGTTAGATACGATATTGCAAGATAGAGTGTTAAGCCAGGGCCCATTTTAATTAGAGTAAAAATTTTTAATATTCAGGATTGAAAAATTCTAGAAGTACTCCATTCATAAAGCATTCGAGAACAAACAGCTTCAAAATTTAAGGAGTGATTTATGAGTGAACAAGCATCACAAAATTATAGTTTCCAAGCAGAAGTAGCCCAGCTTTTACATTTAGTGACGCATTCTCTCTATTCTAACCCTGAGATTTTCTTACGTGAGCTTATCTCTAATGCATCAGATGCATGTGATAAGTTACGTTTTGAAGGAATTAATCATCCTGAATATTATGAAAATGATCCAGACTTACATGTACGAATCAGCTTAAATAAAGAAGATAAAACGTTAACGATTTCTGATAACGGTATTGGTTTAAGCCAACAAGAAGCAATTGATAACTTGGGTACAATTGCTAAGTCAGGCACTAAAGATTTCATGTCAAAATTGACTGGCGATCAAAAAGCAGATGCTCAGTTGATTGGTCAATTCGGTGTGGGTTTTTATTCTGGTTTTATTGTTGCCGACAAAATTACGGTTGAATCACGCCGTGCAGGCTTAGATGCATCTGAAGGGGTGCGCTGGATTAGTGGTGGTACAGGCGAGTTTGAAGTTCAGCAAATTGATAAGGCTTCCCGTGGTACCGACATTATTCTTCACTTACGCGATGATGCGCTTGATTATTTAGAATCTTACAAAGTTAAGCAAATCGTTAATAAATACTCTGACCACATTAGCTTGCCAATTGAAATGCAAAAAGAAGTTTGGCAAGAAGAAGAGGTTGCTGAAGGTGAAGAGCCTAAAGGCGGCCAAATGGTCAAAACTGACGAGTGGGAAGCGATTAACTCGGCAAGTGCTTTATGGACACGTAACAAGAGTGAAGTGACTGAAGAGCAATATATTGAGTTTTATAAAAACTTAACTCATGACTTTGAAGCACCACTGGCTTGGGCACATAACCGTGTTGAAGGTAGTACGGAATATACCCAATTACTCTATATTCCAAGTAAAGCTCCACATGACATTTTTACTCGTGAAGCAAAAGCGGGAATTAAACTATATGTAAAACGCGTCTTTATTATGGACGATGCGGATAATTTAATTCCGAACTATTTACGCTTTGTTCAAGGTGTAGTGGACAGTGCTGATTTGCCGCTTAATGTTAGCCGTGAGTTGTTGCAAGAAAGCCGTGATGTCAAAACGATTCGTGAAGGTAATGCACGCCGTGTATTAACTGTACTTGATGGTTTGGCTAAATCGGAAGATGAAAAAGACCAAGAAAAATTCAAGATTTTCTACAGTGAATTTGGTTCAGTACTTAAAGAAGGCTTGGGCGAAGACTTTGGTAACCGTGAACGTATTTTAAAATTATTACGTTATGCGACTTCAACAAATGATGAAGTAACGACTTCTTTTGCTGACTATAAGGCACGTATGAAAGAGGGGCAAAAAGCCATCTATTATGTGACTGCTGACAGTCTAGCAGCAGCGAAAAACTCGCCGCAGCTTGAGTTGTTTAAGAAAAAAGGTATTGAAGTGTTATTAATGGCAGAGCGTGTTGACGAATGGGCAATGAATTTTGTCCAAGAGTTTGACGGTACGCCATTAAAGAACGTGTCTAAAGGCGCGGTTGATTTAGGTGATTTGCAAGATGCTGAAGAGAAGAAGGCACTTGAGCAAGCGGCTGAACAGTTTAAGCCTGTGGTTGAGAAATTAAGTGATTCGTTGAAGGCTAAAACTAAAGAAGTACGTGTAACAACTCGTTTGGTAGATTCTCCTGCATGTTTAGTAACAAGTGAGGGTGAGTTGTCTCCTCAACTTATTCGTATGCTTAAACAAGCGGGGCAAGCTGTACCTGAAATCAAGCCAATTTTAGAAATTAACCCTGAGCATCCTTTGGTGAAAAAACTTGAAGGTTCAGAACAGTTTGATGATTTGGCAAACGTGATTTTTGATCAGGCTGTGATTGCAGAAGGTGGTTTACCAGAAGACCCAGCAGCTTATGTGAAGCGTATTAATAGCTTATTGTTGAAATAATTTTTTGATATAAAAAAGCCTCTGAACTGTCAGGGGCTTTTTTGTGGATAAAGAAAGAGTTATCCACAACTTGATGATTTTTGGTTAAAAATTAGCTTCAAGATTCATTTGCACACTAAGTTGATGCTTAGGATCATCATCAATATGATTAAAAAAATTAAGATCATTTTGCATAAAAATCCAATCTCGCCATATGGGCTGACGCCATGAAATATAAGGACCCCAGCTATTTAGTCGAATATCATTTTTGGTATATACACCACCGCTATAAATACCGTAAGTCAGACTATTATCTTTTACAAACTCAAATTGTTGAAAAGTCCAATTGCCCCAGTTGTAATCTTCATTTTCGCTCTTGTTCACATTAAATTTATTAGAAAATAATGTGTTATCTTGCATTTTTTGCGTTAGGTTTAGCGTGGTTTCAGTGTAGTTTCGGCTAGTAGAGCCATAGCGAAATATCTGCTCTGTATCAAAGCTAATGTTATGTCTCAAATTCCATTTCTTTTTTGCCAGAAACTGGACATACACATCACTCTCAGAGTTAGATCCTAAATCAAGGTCATTTTCAAAAGGCATCCATGTTGAAATGGTGGTCCAGCTTGCACTCAGCGGATTAGTAGCCGAAACCTGTGCCGATGAGGTCTTCTTCTTTTTCTTACCAAAGGCTTTATAAGTTTGTTCAGGCTGAGTCGCACGTTTCCATAACGTATTATTTCCAAATACAGCCATAAGTTCTTGAATTAAACCAGCATCAGATAAAGCATTGTGTGCTTCTACTTCACAAGGTGAGTGTGAAAGTGATTGTCTTTTTACTTTAGCGAAGCTTGTAGAAGAATAGGGGTAACGCCGTGACCGTTGGTGTTTTAAAGAGTTATAAAAAAATTGAGTATGTGGAAGTAAAGCTAATAGACCTAAACTATAAATACAAATGAAGACTGTCGATTTATTTTGAAATGGAGAAGAAGAAAATTGATTCATTTTTAAAGATAAGGAATCAAAAATAAAATTAGAACAAAACTTTAAAAGGCTAATCTTAAAATTTTATTTAAAAGTATTTTATTCTTCATCACCTTGGATAAGGTTCCAAGGTGATGCTATTTAGCTTAAAAGAGTGCTTCTAAGCGTAAGAAGGTACTAACAAAATGATTGCGATCTTCACGGTGGTCATTAAAGTAATTTACATCTCCTTGTACAAAGAACCATTCCCGTAAAACGGGTTGGCGCCATGAAACAAACGGTCCCCAACTGTTTAAACGTAAGTCATTGTCGTTGTAATAACCACTAGTATAAATACCATAGTTAAAACGATTGTTTGCAAAGAAACTGTGTTCACGGAAAGTTCGGTTTTCCCAAGCTAGATCATCGTCTTGATCATCAGCATAGGTCAGGCTGAACTGATTCGATAAAAACGGTTGATTTGGCCTAGCATGTGTAAGTTCAAGATTGGTACGCAGATAGTTTTCGCTATCTATGCCGTAACGATAAATTTGCTCTGCATAAAACTTAAAATCATTACGAAGTTGCCAGTCTCTTGATGCTTTTAAACGAACATAAATATCGTCTCCAGAACGAATACCTAAGTCAGCATCTGTTTCAAAAGGTAACTTTTTCGAGAAATTTGACCAACGTAAAGCGATCGAGCTGTTGTCATCTCGAGTTCGTTTACCATCTAACTTTTTATTTGGATCTTGATTGGGATTCTGATTGACATTGGCTGGGCTATTATTAAATTCGTCATCTAAAGAGTCATCACCAAATACCACGCTAATGCGTTTCTCTAGAGTAGGTAATTTAATCTTACCGCGAATTCTGGGTTTGATTTCATAGTTATCGTATTCATTCCAATAGTTATCGACCATGACACGAATGGTTGCGGTAGCTGGCTTTTGTGGATCGACTTCACCAAACCAATTATCAATTTTTTCAGAAGTACGATCGGCCCAATTACGAATTTTCTTTTGCTTACGGTCAACCCAGGTTTGATCTTCTGTTTGTTCGGTAGGTGGAACAATAGGTTGATTAGACTGCTCTGGAAAAATAGTTGGAGTCGCGTCCACCCAGCGCGGAATTTGATCTAACAGATTTTCATCTGAGTTAACTTCGGTTTGTACTCCAGATGATGTACTTCCTACTTGTTGGTTTGTAGAAGAAGAGGCAGTCTCTGCATGAGCGATGCATACTGAACCAAATCCAATAGTTAAAAGTGCAAAAAGCTGCCGGTATGGCATTACATGAAATGTTTTCATATCTATCTTTATGTTTTGTTGTTGTTTCCACTTTTGTTGATTTTTCTAATAAAATCAAGAGGGAGACACAAAAGTTAAGTAAATTTAACTTTTTTTACATATTTGAAATAAATGAAAAAGTTTAAGCTAGTAGCGGTTATTTTTAGCCAAAAAAATCCCCCAGTGAAGGGGGATGATAGATCAAGGAAACTTTAAATTCCGATCATTAAACACATAAAAAACAGAACATTACAGCGCGAATATTCTAAGCGGCAATAATAAACTGATTTTTAGCAATTAGATAGTTCTTTTTTTAGAACGCTCTATTGCTAAAATGGTGATAAAACATACGATTTGATCACATTTTAATTGTGTTGATCTATTTCTGTGGAATATCACATGATTCATCAGTACAAACAGCTGCATCATCTTGCTCGACTTCTTCAGTATTTGCTTTGATTTGCGCTTTTTCTAAAACCTGTAAAAAGACTTCACGTGGCTGAGCGCCAGCAAGCGCGATTCTTTGGTCGAATACAAAAAATGGCACACCAGTTACATTGAGCTGCTCTTGGGCAATTTTTTCATCATGGCGGACAAAGTCAGATAGTTCATTGGTATCTAATACATATTCAACTTCAGCATTGTCTAAACCAATACGAGATGCAATTTCTTCTACGACTTCACGTTCGCCAATTGCGAGACCTTCGGTCATATAAGCATGGAAAAAGGCTTCTTTAGCTTCATTACCTAAACCTTTGCTTTGTGCAAGGTGAATAATACGGTGTGCATTAAAACTATTGCCTGAGTTGGCTTTTTGCCATTGAAAATCAATACCTTCAGAGGCAGCCATGGCCGCAATATTGCGTTCCATTTCTTCCATCTCTTCATAGGTACGGCCATATTTTTTAGCTAAACGCTCAGTATTTGAAGTGTCATGTTTTGCTGGCGCATCAGGATCTAATTCAAAACTATGCCAGTGAATTTCAAGATCAATACCTGCTTCCGCAGCGACATTTTCAAGGCGTTTTTTGCCGATATAACAGAAAGGGCAAACTACATCAGACCAGACATCAACACGCATGGGAGAATCTCATAAATTTTAATTACCCATCATAATAGGGATGATGCACAAGGATTTAAAGCTTTGAGTAGCGAATACAGTGTTGCGTATTGTGAAATAAATGGCATATAAAGAAGAATAAGCTCTATTTTATAACTATAAAGAGCAAAACTATAAGAATGGAAATAGGAGGTGTGTATGCGCCGAGTTTTGATTGCGATTGCAAGTCTGGTTGTTATCACAAGTATTATTTTTTTCACCTATCAACATATCAAACAGCAGCAGGCCAAAGACAGTAGTCAAATGTTTGATGTGGTCATGACTGAAAAAATGAACCAGCTTTATGACCAAGCACAAGACTGGTCTAAGCCCGTCCAGCTCGATATTCATGATAAGCGTTTGGCAGGGCACTATAAGCAAATTTCAGAATTCCTTTTAAGTTATTGGATTCAAAATATAAATGCACGAAACGCATACTTGAGAGAACTTAAAGCAGCAAAATGGGATACTTTTTTAAATGTGGATCGTTTAGATCTTGATAAAAAGCAAAAATTTGTAGAAACCGAAAAAATGCTAGCTGATGTTCGTAAAGCTTCAGATCAGTACCAGACTGAATATGAAAAGATTCATAAAACTTTCTTAGCAAAGGTTCAGGAATTATCTGTTGATGCAGAGATGAGACAACTCCTTGAAATGAAATTGGGAACACAGCAAAAAGCCGATCAAGATCATGCAATTTTTATGATTGAACTAGAAATTTTAGATAAAGCTGAACAAATGTTTAAGCTTCTAAAAAATTATGAATGGCAAAAAAAAGATCAGATGATTCTTTTTCATGAAAATGCTCAGGTCAAACAGTTTAATGAGCTTTATCAAGATGTTCTAAAACTAAATGCAAAAATTGAAAAAATTAAGAAAAAGAATGTGGCCGCGCTCGAAGGAGATTTAAAAGAATAAGCAAAGCATGAGCATCAAAAATTATGGTTTGGTGCTTTCGACTTTTCCTTTGGTTAAAAAAGATTGTAATAAACTTTGAGAAGATTGTAGTTTGATTAACTGCTCAGACACATGCATGAGCTCAGTTTGCAGCTTTTCTTGAACTACTGAACATAGCGTAAATACGCGTTCATCTAAATCAAAACAAGGCAGCAAGACCTGAATATCTTTTAAGTTCATGCCTGCATCATTCAATATTTTAATTTTCTTAATATTTTCAATATCTTTTTGCGTATAACTTCGATAGTTATTACTTGCTCGATGAGGCTGTATAAGCCCTAAACTCTCATAATAACGCAGCATACGAGGGCTTACCTTTGTGAGTTCGGCAACTTTGGCAAGGTTCATAAAATAGGGTTGACTTTAACAGTGGTGTCATAGTTTAGCATGTTTATATCTTTCAAAATGGTACTTGTTCCATGATTAGAAAACTCATTTTATTGGTGTTATTCGGCTTCATGTCATTTGTTGCAAATGCCAAAACAATTGAACTTCAGGAGAAGAGCATGCGTCAAATATTTGTACTTCATGGTTATTCAGCTTCTATAGATGATCACTGGTTTTTAGACCTAAAACATCAAATAGAAGATGAGCATACAACTGTTACTTTAATTCCATTTCCAGATTCTGAGAATCCTGATGTAAATGCATGGCAAAAGGTTTTAGATCAACAGGTCCCTAAGGTGGATGAAAATACCTATTTTGTTGCGCACAGTTTAGGGGTGATTACGTTACTGCACTTTTTACAAAGACATGATTACCAAAAGATTGGAGGAATGATTTTAGTATCTGGATTTTCTGGACCAATCTCAGACTTTTCTCCACTCGATGCTTATATAACAAAAAGTAAAGTCAACACGGATTACTTTAAGGACATAAAGAAAAAGCTGGTGTATTTGTCTGATAATGATGATTTGGTTCCGCCCAAACTGACGATTCAATTGGCGAAAGAAATTGATGCGCCGTACATTACCGTTCCTAATGGTGGACATTTTTTAGGTCGTGAAGGTTATACGTCGTTTCCACAAGTCGTGAATTCTCTAAAAGAGATGCTAGACAGTAAATAAAACTTATAAGATGAATAGCACACTATAAACTAGACACTTTTGCCTAATTTATAGTGTGCTTTATATAGCTTGCAGGTTTTAATAAATAGAAGAACCCTACTATTACATTAAAAATTTTAATTATATTTACCGTTTATCTGAGCCTTACTGAATCAAATTCGACTTTGTTGTAGCCTATTTATAGATACTTTTAATTTAATCATCATCTTTTAATTGAAATAGGGTGACTGATTTTTGGAGCAAGTTATGAACTTTCTAAAACAATCAGCCTTAATTGCTGCATTTGCTTTTATGGGTTTACCGACTGTTCAAGCAGAAGAAGTGGCTACTTTACCAACAATTCGCGTTATGGCTGAATCTGAGTTACGTGAAGAGGTGGGTTTTGTACCTTTCCAGGAAGATAAAAAAGTGCGCCAGGCGCTGCAACAACATGAGTATAAAACACATTACGATATACAAAATGCTTTAGTCCCTGAAGGCATGACTACGGTAGATTATCAGCCAGTTATGGCACAGCCTGATTTGTCTCAACTTTCTCCGTTCTTACAACAATACATTTTAGCGGTAGCGGGTGGGATACAGTCTTCTGATCCAACCAATGGTATTTTTAAGATGTTAGAGCCTCTGAAAATTTACCGAAGTAATGTCGATGCTTTTCGTGAAGGTACGATGAAAGTAAATATTGATGACATTATAGATTTGCAGAAGAAAATCGAGAATGGATTAGCTGGTCGATAAAAAAATCCCCGCATTGAGCGGGGATTTTTATTTAAAAAGAATCTGTTATTTTGATCGAAAAGTAAAAGTTGCGTTATTATGGGTGTAACTATACTTATTTAAAAATAAAGATATGAGTACAAGATTAATTCAGCACCTCAAGAATAAATGCGAAGCAGATGCTAACGTTGCAATTTTATATGCTCAGTGGGAGTTCGATCAAAAGTTAGTAGGAAAGGCATTAGAAAATATTGGGGGATTTTATCCGCACTTTAGTAATCATAATGCATCACACTCACAACAAATATTAGTGAATATCGAACGTGTTCTTGGTGAAGATGTTGATTTGTTAAGTGCCACAGATGCATGGTTAATTCTTGAAGCTGCATATTGGCATGACGTAGGAATGTTAGTAGATGCAAAAAATGCTAAAGACGTGCATTCAAATCCTGACTTCAATTTTATGATCCAAACAATCGCGAATGAAAAAGGACATGATTTACAGAAATTTTGCCAAGCTTATGTCGAAAATAATTGGTTATCAGCAATTGGTACTGTAGATCATCCTTTTGATGGGGTGGAAAAATATCGCCAACTAATTGCGGAATGGTTTAGAAGAGGGCATGACAAAAGAGTTGGAAAATTGGTTGAAGACCCTTTCAAAGATTTAGGAATAACATCACCTAGAACAGAACTTTTACCGAACCGAATTTATCGTTATTTAGGACAAATTTGTGTTTCTCATGGTATGAGTTTTGATATTTTAATGGAAACGTTACCTTATAAACAGACAGGTTTAGGTACAGAAGATTGTCATCCGCGCTTTATAGGATGTTTACTTCGTTTAGGTGATTTATTTGATTTAGATGACAACCGTTTTTGCCCTGTTATGGCAAAGCATGTCAGTAATATGCCTTCAGTAAGTAAACATCATAATAATAAACATCTGTCATTGCGTGAATTTCAGCTTGATAAACGAACAGTAAAGCTAGTTGCAGAATGTCCTGATGAGATGTCTTATGTCGAAACTCAAAATTGGTTTGGATGGATACGTGAAGAATTCCAAAATCAGATGTCTCAATGGAATTTAATCGTACCAAGTTTAAAATTTGGTTCACTACCGACAATTGAGCAATTAGAAGTGAGGATGGAGGTAAAATATGATGAAGGTGTGAAAAAAGAAAAAATACTTTTAAATAATAAACCGATGAAGTTTACTATTGATGAAAAAAATGGCATGGAATTATTGCAGGGAGCAAATTTATACAGTAGTGATTTAAGTATTTATCGTGAATTGATCCAAAATTCTATTGATGCAACTATGCTTAGAATCTGGTTGGAAGAGGATCAAGAATTTCTGAAGAATATGAATCCTTATAATGATGAGTTTAGGAAAATTCTAGAAAAATATCCATTAGAAATATTAATTAATGATATTAAAGATGAAAATAATAAAAGTATTGGAGTTTGGCAGGTTACTATCAAAGATAATGGTATTGGTATATCATCTGATGATTTAAAATATATGCAAAGTATGGCTGGTTCAAAAAATAATATTAATAAGAATAAGCTAATTAAAGAAATGCCTACTTGGATGAAACCATCTGGTGAATTTGGTATAGGTTTGCATAGTTGTTTTCTTTTATCAAAAGATCTACCCGAAGATTATAGAGATATTCACTTTGTAACTAAAAGCTTTTATACTAATGAAAGCTTAGATATTAAAATGAGTAGCCCTTTAGGAGGAAAGAAAGGTTATTGTTTTATAACAAAAAAATATGATTTTAAAAGTAAAGTTGGTACTGAGTTATCATTCTATATTAAATCAACTGGACTAATTTTGGATAATTTTTTTGAAAGTCTTAAGAAAAATAATTCAAAATTAGATATGAATATAATTTTTGAAGAATCTAAGAGAGTTTTTTTAGAAAGTATCTATAAAATTTTTTCTTACTCACCTATTTTTATAAAAAACTCAAAAAAATTAGAGTTCCATTTTAATTGGAGTAATGAACGGAATGTAGCATACAATTTTTCACTTGAATATAATGAGGTCAGTGATCGGTTTGTTGGTTTTAGAGGGCAAAATACTAAAAACACATTTATTAATTTTCCTTTTTCTATTATGTTAGATTATTTTGGTGAAAAAGCTAATGATGCTTTAGAGGTTAATAGAGATAAATGGAAGTCTAGTTTTGAAAAAAAACATAAGTCTGATGTAATTAAATTAATGACTGAGTATTTGAATTTGAATCATGATCAGGACAAAAATATAGAAGCAAAAGTGTTAAATAAGTTAGTGTTTAGAGATAAGACAAATATCTCTGGCTGGGAAGAGTATAAATTCAAATTTAAAGATACTAAATTGTCGATTTTAGACATTTTAGAATACGATGATGTATATATTCTAACTAATAATAACTCTGTGGTAAGAAAAGTATTAAATTATATTGATGATGAAAAAGTATTAATAATAAATGGTGAATCTTATAAACAGCTAAGAATTTTATTTGATTTCTTAAATGAAGTTAAGTATGTTAGAGATAATGATTTTAAAATAAATTTTTATGAGTTAAATGAATGTGCTGATACTGAGCAATATGATAGAGAATATATTGATATTATGTTTTTGACGAAAGTTGAAAGTGAGCCATTTGATCAAATTTATGAATATAATTTTGATTGGTCAGAAATAGAAATAAACAACTTTGTTGACCCAGCTCAACATGAAAATGATCATATTTTTGAGATTGTAAGAAGTCACTATAATCAATGGTGGGGTAATTCATCAATATTGATAGAAGATAAACTTATATTGAAACTTTTTCCAATTTTAGTAATTTCTTATAAAAACACTAATGTAATTATTAGTCCTTATCAAATAATTAATTCAAACATAGAGTTAATGGATTTATCTTTGTTATCAGAAATAGTTTTTAATAATAATGTTGATTGTTACATTTCGATTAGTGAAATTAAAAATGAATATGAAAGGTTAAAAGGAATTTTAACTAAAAAAATTTATGAAATGAATGTTGGTGAAAAGTTTGCTTTATAAAAAAATCCCCGCATTGAGCGGGGATTTTTTTATCTTGGTGTTAATTAAACACGTTCGATTACTGTTGCAATACCTTGACCAAGGCCGATACACATGGTCGCAAGACCGATTTGAGTATCTTGTTGTTCCATTACGTTCAACAACGTAGTGGTGATACGTGCACCAGAACAGCCTAGTGGGTGACCCAAAGCAATCGCACCACCATTTAAGTTAATGATGTCTTGCTTGTCATAAATACCTAAGCCTTTCATTACTGATAAGCCTTGAGCAGCAAATGCTTCGTTTAACTCGATAGTTTGAATATCAGCCATCGTTAAACCAGCACGTTTAAGCGCTTTTTGAGTTGCTGGAACTGGACCGTAACCCATGATTGCTGCGTCACAACCTGCAACTGCCATAGAGCGAATTACAGCGCGTGGTTTTAAACCTAACGCTTGTGCGCGTTCAGCAGACATAAGTAACATTGCAGAAGCACCGTCAGATAAAGCTGAAGATGTAGCCGCAGTTACAGTACCGCCTTTCGGGTCAAATACAGGACGTAATGCTTTGAACGCTTCAAGGTTTGCATCTGGACGAATTACTTCGTCGATGTCGCAAAGGATTTTAAAACCATTTGCATCGTGGCCTTCAACACCAACGATTTCATTTTTGAAACGACCTTCTTGAGTCGCAGCCCAAGCACGGCGGTGAGATTCAACACCAAAAGCGTCTTGTTCTTCACGGCTAATGCCATTCATGCGACCTAACATTTCAGCAGTTAAGCCCATCATGTTAGATGCTTTTGCATAGTGTTTAGATGCTTCTGGGTTTAGGTCGATGCCATGCATCATACCTACGTGACCCATGTGCTCTACACCACCAATAATGAAAATATCACCTTGGTTTGTTGCAATCTGTGCAGCAGCAGTATGAAGCGCTTGCATAGAAGAACCACAAAGACGGTTTACTGTTTGACCAGCAACAGTTTTTGGTAAGTCAGCCAATAGGCCGATGTTACGGCCAATGTTCATACCTTGTTCTAGAGTCTGGTTTACACAACCCCAGATCAGGTCCTCAACTTCGTTTACATCAAACTGGTTACGAGCAACGAGTGCACGAACCAATTCAGCAGATAAGCTGTCAGCACGTACATTACGGAACATACCGTTTTTGGTTTTACCCATTGCAGAACGTACGCCATCAACGATGACAACGTCACGTGGATTTAAAGTAGCCATTCACGTTGCTCCTTAACCGTAGAATTTTTTGTTGTTAGCAGCCATGTCACGCAACATTTGTGGCGCTTCATAAGCCTTACCTAAGTGTGCATATTTGTCGCAAAGTGCAACGTATTCAGCAACACCTGTTTGGTCGATATAACGACATGGACCACCACGGAATGGAGGGAAACCTACACCCATAATCATTGCCATGTCTGCTTCAGCAGCAGTTGCAACAATGTTGTCTTCTAAGCAACGAACTGTTTCGTTACAGAAAGCAAGCATCATGCGGTCAATGATTTCTTGGTTATCAAACTCGCGTTTTTCACCAGTAACGAAAGGAGCAATGATTTCATATGCTGTTGGATCAACAGTTTTTGCTTTCTTGCCTTTCTTATCGAGTTCGTATTTGTAGAAACCAACGTCATTCTTTTGACCAAGACGTTTAGCTTCGTACATTGCTTGGATAGAACCTTTAAAGTCTGGCTTCATACGGTCTGGGAAACCTTCAGCCATAACTTCTGCACCATGTACACCTGTGTCGATACCTACAACGTCGATAAGGTAAGCAGGGCCCATTGGCCAGCCAAACTTAGACATTACATTGTCAACTTGCTGGAAGTCTGCGCCGTCTTTTACAAGAAGGTCAAATGCACCAAAGTAAGGGAACAATACACGGTTAACCAAGAACCCTGGGCAGTCGTTTACAACGATTGGTGTTTTACCCATTTTTTGAGCAAGAACAACAGTAGTTGCAATCGCTTCTTCAGAAGTCTTTTCACCACGAATCACTTCTACAAGCGGCATCATGTGAACTGGGTTGAAGAAGTGCATACCAACGAAGTTTTCAGGACGTTGTAATGCTTTTGCTAAACGCGTGATTGAAATCGTAGAAGTATTAGAAGCAATAATCGTATTTTCACGAACATTCTTTTCAGTGTCTGCAAGAACGATTTCTTTTACTTTTGGATTTTCTGTAACTGCTTCGATCACGATATCAACTTCTTTAAACTCATCGTAGCTTAAAGTAGGACGGATACGTGCAAGCGTTTCACCCATTTGCGCAGGTTTCATTTTCTTGCGTTCAACTTGTTTAGTTAACAAGCTGTTCGCTTCTTTCATACCTAGAGCAAGTTGTGGATTACCAATATCTTTCATGATAATTGGTGTACCTTTGCTTGCCGCTTGGTAAGCAATACCACCACCCATGATACCAGCGCCAAGTACAGCTGCTTGGTTTACAGGGTGTGCACCTTTTTCATATTTTTTAGCAGTTTTCTTAACAACTTGATCATTGAGGAATAAACCAATCAATGCACCAGCTTGTGGTGTAATCGCAGCTTTTGCAAAGCCTTCAGCTTCAGCTTTTAATGCTTCGTCACGCGCAAGGCTTGCACCTGCTTGTAATGAATCAAGTAATAATTTTGGAGCAGGGTATTGAGCAGGATTTGCTTTTGCAAGCACTGCACCTTTTGCAGTATTGAACGCCATCATTTGTTCAAGCGGGTTCAATTTTACAGCTTCAAGTTTTTCTTGACGTTTTGCTTTCCAGTTTAAACGACCAGAAATTGCTTGCTTAACTAAGTCAGTTGCAGCTTCAAGTAATTTATCAGCAGCTACAACCGCATCTACAGCACCATCTTTTAGAGCAGCAGCCGGTTTTTTAGGAGTAGCCATCGCCATCCATTCTACCGCGTTGTCGATACCGATCAGACGGCTTAAACGTACGCTACCACCGAAACCTGGGTAGATACCGAGTTTAATTTCTGGTAAGCCCACTTGTGCAGCTTCTGACATCACACGATAGTCACAAACTAAACACATTTCAAAACCGCCACCTAACGCCATACCGTTAATAGCAACTACTTTTGGAATCTCTAAATCTTCAAAGCTATTGAAGATTTCGTGAACAGGCATAAGCCAGTCAACAATCGCTTTTTCGCCTTGTGCGAAGTTTTCACCAAACTCGGTAATGTCTGCCCCAACAATAAATGTCGATTTGCCTGAGGTAACAACTAAGCCTTTAATATCATTATTTGCTTTTACCGCAGCAATAGCAGCTTGGAAATCTTCAATTGTTGCACGGTTAAATTTATTGACCGACTCACCTTGTAAGTCAAAGCGGAATTCTGCAATTCCGTCCGAAAGCATTTGGACGGTAATGGCATTGCCAGCGTGGATCATGCCTGATCTCCTTAGTTTTGGAGGACTTCTAAGTTGATGTTATGAAGCGTGTGCACATCTTAGGTACACATTTATGCTTCGCTAATCTTACGATAACTATATCTAAAAAAAACCTGACAAGTTGTATCAAGCCGTGACGCAAGGGTCATCTTATTTACTATTCAATTCATCTATATGAAATGCATAAAAGAAATCATAAAGATAGGTGCTAGTCCAACACATTTGTTTTAATTTAATTTTTTCTTTATAACGCATCGCGATTATCAAATTTTTATATAAAAACGAGTAACTTTTAAAAGTTAATTTTTTGTCAAAAATGTCAATTGTTAGTAGGATCATCTCTAAATAACAGTAGCAATAGTGATAAATTTTCACTTCCTTAAAGTTATGGAAAAATACACTATATTTAAAATTTTTATTACAACAGTATTGTCTATTATTTGACTTAATTTTTTTACATTCGCTTTTTCTAAGTCAATTTTGTTAAAATTTGCGCCAATTAAATAAACTTCCGGTTTCTCTCTCCTTAAATATAAGGTGAAGTTGCCCCTAATCTTTTGAAAGAGTAGCAATATGATTAAGTGGATCATATTAGCGATTTTTGTGATATCAGCATTGTATATCCAACATCGCGGCAAAGTGCGTCACTCGTTTTATCGTCAATTTTTTGACCATTCAACCTTACTCGCACCGATTAACTTTTTAATGTACATCTTTTCAAAGGTGCCGAATCAGCCTTATATCGACACACAGCATTTTAAAGATTTAAAAGTGCTGGATGAAAATTGGGAAATGATTCGTGATGAAGCGAAAGCTTTATATGACCAAGGTGGGATTAAAGCTTCAAGTACCTATAACGACTTAGGTTTTAACTCATTCTTTAAAACAGGTTGGAAGCGTTTTTACCTCAAATGGTATGAATCTAGTCATCCATCTGCTGCTGAGCTTTGCCCAAAAACTACAGCACTTCTTAAAACATTGCCGACAATTAAAGCAGCAATGTTTACCGAACTTGCACCTGATAGCCGTTTGGTGAAACACCGCGACCCTTATGCAGGTTCACTGCGTTATCATTTAGGTTTAATTACACCAAATGATGACCGTTGTTTTATTGATGTCGATGGCGAAAGATATTCTTGGCGCGATGGTCAAAGTGTTGTGTTTGATGAAACTTATATTCACTATGCTGAAAATAAGACTGATCAAAACCGTATTATTTTCTTTGCAGACGTTGAACGTCCAATGAAAGTAAAATGGATGGAGCGTTTCAACCATTGGTTTGGTCGTAATGTGATGACTGCTGCAAGCTCACCGAATGAAACAGGCGACCAAACAGGTGGTCTAAATAAAGCTTTTGGTTATGTCTATCAAATTCGTATTAAAGCTAAGGCTTTAAAAGCTAAAAACCGTAAGTTGTATTACTTCTTAAAATGGTTCTTGATGCTTGGGATTTTCTTCCTGATTTTTGTTCGACCATATGTATTTTAATTAAAGCGCCCGAAAGGGCGTTTTTTATTTTGAGCTAAAATAGCCTGTTATAAGGAATAGATTATTAATAAAATGATTAGTCAATAAGTTTACCATTTTTGAAAACTTGAATAAGACTTCCTTGCCAACCATAGATGACAACACGATCTATCTCTGATTCAATCATTAAATATCCTTTTTCTATATCGCCTTCAACAATAATCTCACTTCAGAATTTGATTCAATATTATATTCTTCTGCCCAAGGTTCTAGTATTAATTTTATTTTCTCGTTTTTTGAGTTTTTATAAATAATCTTTTGTTTTAATCTCATAACTATATCTCCCTCGTTATAATTCCTTATATATCATTGTGATCTGTTTCTTTCTGTTATTTGGGTAAGGAATTCATCTTGTAGATCTCCATTTAAAATTACTGTCTTCTTATTTTCTGTATATGTCAGTGTAAAGTCACCAGAGATCTGATTTAAGCTCACAGGACCATCAATAATCCCTAAAATTGTACTTGTAGTATCAATAGTCGTCTGTTTAATGATTTTAAATAAGGTTTCCTTATCTTTTTGAGATAAAGATTGATAAAAAGTGAGAGCATCAAACCAGTAGGGATCTTTTTTAATTTTATTATCCATTAAGGTAGATGAATAAATCTGTTGATAAGTATCGATATATTCATCTGAAACAGTATTTATAAGTTCTTTGACAAATTCTTTATTATTCATAGAAATTAACCTTTATTAAATTTTGTGACCTATTTCACAGTGCTGGCAATTTGTTACAACTATTAAAAGCCAACAGGTAATTTTGATTCTACAATGGCGCGGTTTTTTCGAAGACTGGTCAGCGGAAGTAGGTTTTAAAATGGCTCATGCTCATCACACAGCTCATGCACATGTTCATCATATCGAAGAGAGAAAAGAAGACAGTTCTCAAGGCGATTTAAAAACAAAAGTGATGTTAAGACAAGCCGCTTCGACGACTGAAAAATCTAAACGATCTAGAACTAAAAATCATAAAACTGAAGACCAAAATATTAATTTGCATAAGTTCTCGAGTAAGCTCGAAAGTATCTCTGCCAACCATAGTAAAGAGAAATGCGCCAAAAATATCCGTATTGCTCTACAAGCGGCTGGAGCAGATGTGTCAAAGCATCCTGTAGCTGCTTCTGATTGGGGGCAAACGTTAGAAAAGAATGGTTATAAGAAAATTAAACCTGCTTTTAACCGTCCACAAGAAGGTGACATTTACATTATTGAGCGAACAAGTGGTCACACCTATGGTCATATTGCAGGCTATACGGGCAATGGTTGGTTCTCGGATTTTCGTCAAAAAACCTATGCGGTGTATAAAGAAAAAGACGTTAAATATAGTTACTATCGTCTAGATTCTTAAGCAAGTACGACACAGTCTGTCGGATCATATCTAAATCTATTTCCAAATTTATGTTCTGGCACAGTAAAGCACTTGAAAAGTAAGGATGAAAACATCACATTAGGTATTCAGTATTAAGCCATGCATGCCAATAGTGAATCAAAACGCTCGTCCTCATATTGAAAAAATTTTAGCCAACATGACCCAGCTTCCAGGTGTTTATAAAATGCTAGGGAAAGAGGGTGAATTGTTATATGTCGGTAAAGCAAAAAATCTAAAAAATCGGGTGTCGAGTTATTTTGTTAAAACGATTGAGCATCCTAAAACACAAGCTTTAGTTGCGCGAATTTATGATATTGAAACTTTGGTTACTCGTTCAGAAACCGAAGCTTTACTCTTAGAACAAAACTTAATTAAACAACACCGCCCGCCTTATAACATTATGCTGCGGGACGATAAGTCTTATGTCTATATTTTTGTTTCGGCTGATAAGCCTTATCCTCGGCTTGCCAGTGGGCGTGGTAAAGGTAAGCACCAAATTGGTAAGTTTTTTGGCCCGTACCCAAGTGCCTATAGTGCACGAGATACGTTACTGGTTTTGCAAAAACTTTTTAATGTGCGTCAGTGCGAAAATAGTTATTTTTCACAGCGCAAGCGTCCATGTTTGCAATATCAAATCAAGCGATGTTCCGCCCCTTGTGTAGGTCTGATTTCACCCGAAGATTATAAAGAAGACGTTAATAATAGTATTCGCTTTTTGCAAGGTGATACCAAAGAGCTTAATCAAGAGCTCATTGCCAAAATGGAACAAGCAGCGGCTGAGCTTGAATTTGAAAAAGCTGTTTTTTACCGTGATCGATTGTCTTTACTGCGTGAAGTTCAAGCGCAACAAGCCGTGTTTAAAGTCAAAGGCGAAGCGGATATTCTGGCAATTGCATATCAGGCAGGTGTGACATGCGTGCAAATTATGTATGTACGCAATGGGCGAATGCTGGGTGGAAAAAGTTATTTCCCAGACATGCTCGGTGATGATCTTGGGCAAATGCTGAGTGACTTTATGGCGAACTTTTACTTTCAGGTCGCAGATGAAGTACCGAATGAGCTTATCGTAAATATTGCTTTGCCTGACTGTAAAGAATTAGAAGAAGCGTTGGCACAGCAATTTGGCAAAAAGGTTCAGATTAAGAGTAATGTTCGAGAAACTCGTGCCGAGTGGCTAGAGTTAGCTGAAATGAACGTTCAACATGCCATTAAGGGGCAGTTGAGTAATCATTTAGAACTTAATGAGCGTTTCCATCAGTTAGAGCAAGTAGTGGGAAGACCTGTCGATCGTATTGAGTGTTTTGATATTAGTCATACCATGGGGGAAGCCCCAATTGCCTCATGTGTTGTGTTTGATCAAGGGGGCGCTCGTAAGCGTGACTATCGCCAATTTGCGATTCAAGACATTACAGCAGGCGATGACTATGCTGCTATGCGTCAAGCTTTAACACGACGTTATAAAAAGGCCATATTGCCTGATTTGCTGTTGATTGATGGTGGTAAAGGCCAGCTCCATATGGCAATGGAAGTCATGCAAGAGCTTGGGCTGGACGCTTTTATGGTAGGTGTATCTAAAGGTGAAGGGCGTAAACCCGGACTTGAAACTCTGCATTTTACCGATGGCACAAAAATCCAGTTACCGGAAGACCATAAGGCATTGCATTTAATTCAGCAGGTGCGTGATGAAGCCCATCGTTTTGCGATTACCAAGCATCGTGCTAAACGTGACAAACGTCGAAGTACCTCAGTTTTAGAAGCAATTCCAGGGTTAGGGCCAAAGCGCCGTCGAGATTTATTAACCCATTTTGGTGGGATTCAAGGTGTTTTAAAAGCATCTGAAAAAGAGCTTACCCTTGTGCCTGGTTTTGGTGAAATGATGGCAAGAACGATTTATAAAATTCTGCATGAATAACGATAGGTTTCTATGCCGAGTGACCAAATAGTTGGTATATAAGTAGAAGAATGATCATTCACATTCCCTTTAAAATGATGAAAGATGTTTCATCAAGAGTCGGAGTGCTTTAGGGAAGTAAATGTCATTACTGCAATTGTTTGAAGAAATAAAGCAAAAGGAATCGATTGAAATACCTGAAGGGTGGTTACAAGGACGAACTGTTTTTGGTGGTCTTGTTGCTGGACTACTCATGCAAAAAGCTTGTTGCAATATTCAAGATCCAAATAAAAGATTATTAAGTTGTAGTGTTACTTTCGTGGGCCCTGTACAGCAGGGACCTGCCCAATTGACTATTGAAATTTTAAGAGAAGGAAAGTCGGTCACTACACTTGAAACACGTTTATGGCAAGATGGGGCGGTACAAACGATTTTGGTCGCAAGCTTTGGTGTGCCTCGTGCATCGAATATTGAAGTGCGACATGAGCCTATCGTTCCAGTTTATAGGCAACCTGAAGAGTTGCAACCTATTCCTTTTGCTAGACAAATGCCAGAATGCTATCAACATTTTGATGTATGTTGGGCAGAAGGTCATTATCCTGTTACAGGAAGTCAGTATGCTGACTTTGGAGGATGGTCAAGGTTTAATCCCGATAAGCATGAAAATCGTCAAATGACTTTGCCAGATTTAATTGTTTTGATGGATATTTGGCCGCCTGGTGTCTTGCCAATGTTTAAGCAAGTTGCTCCTGCGAGCTCTTTAACTTGGCACATTACCTATGTACATCCGTTTCCACATCAATTGTGTGACTGGTTTAAATATAAAGTGGTAACTGAATATGCAGGTGAAGGTTATTCCACAGAATATGCCCATCTTTGGGACCAAAATGATCATTTAATTGCAATTTTACGGCAAACTGTTACGGTATTTACCTAAGCAGTCCACTTCCTCGATTCATATATTTCGTATAAAGTGGCTGTTACAGATAGATACAATATTGAAGAAAGTATTTTTGTCTGTTACAAGATGCATGAAGACTTAATTGGCGGTGTTTATGACCACAGGGCGAATCCTGAATATCCCAAATATCCTAACATTAGCGCGTATTGCGCTTATTCCTGTATTTTTGGTGATCGCATATTGGCCGCCTGCAATGGGTATTGGTGAGCATGAAGGAAGTATGAGTCGTCATATTATCTTGACGGCTATTTTTGTGTTTGCTGCTATTACCGATTGGTTTGATGGCTATTTGGCACGAACTTTAAACCAAACTTCAGCATTTGGCCGTTTTTTAGATCCAGTTGCAGATAAGCTCATGGTGGCGGCTGCACTGATCGTTTTAGTACAGTGGAATCCAACGATCTCAATGGCCTTTGCAGCAATTGTGATTATTTCACGCGAAATTACAGTTTCTGCTTTACGTGAATGGATGGCGGAACTTGGCGCACGAACCAGTGTGGCAGTATCGACTGTAGGTAAATATAAAACAGCCTTTCAGATGATTGCCATTAGTGTGTTCTTACTTAATTGGCAGCCTTTAGAAATGCTCGCATATGCTTTGTTATATACAGCAGTCATTTTAACTTTATGGTCAATGTTTATTTATCTTAAAGCAGCTTGGCCTTATTTAAAGCAACCTTAAGTGCTGCATATTGAATGATTAAGCCTTTCTACAATGAAAGGCTTTTTTTATTTTTAAAGAGTGCAAGAATCGGGTCGTCATAGGGCTTTGGCTACTTTAATGTAAGATATAAGTGCTAAGGAGGTGACACATGCAAATGCTTTCTTCTCGGCAATTTGCTGTAATTGCCACTGTGATTGAATATTTATATGAACATTTAGATCAGCAACCCAGTCTTGACGATGTTGCGAGTCATATGAATTTAAGCCCAAGCTATATTCAACGCCAGTTTCAGGAATGGGTAGGGATTAGCCCCAAAAAATTTGTGCAATATATGAGTTTGCAACAGGCCAAATATCATCTGTTGCAACAACGGAGTTTATTGGAAACTGCTTTAAATACGGGTTTATCTGGCACAGGACGTTTACACGATCTGTTTATTCAGCTTGAAGGGATGACGCCTGGTGAATATAAACAACAAGGCGAAGGCGTTATTCTTAATTATTCGGTTGAGACAAGCCCCTTTGGTGAGTTGTTGGTTGTCAGTAGTGAAAAAGGGATATGTTCTATAAGGTTTATCGAAACTCACGAGAATATTGAACAACTAATTAAGCAGTACTTTCCGAAAGCTCAATTGAAAAATCAGTCACCGATTTGGCATCAACAAATTTCAAAGTGGTTTGAACAGGATTTTTCAGAACATTTACAGCAAAAACTTCCTCTTAATTTGGCTGGAACTCCATTTCAGCTACAAGTATGGGAGGCCTTGCTCACCATTCCAGAAGGCCAATTGCGGACTTATCAAGATATTGCAGAGCAAATTGGGAAGCCTAAAGCAGTTAGAGCCGTTGCTACAGCAATTGGACAAAATCCGATTGCATATCTGATTCCCTGTCATCGAGTGATCCGTGCCACAGGGATGGTTGGAGAATATCATTGGCAAAAGGGGCGTAAATTGGCATTGTTAGCTTGGGAGATGTCAAAGCAACATGGAGAAACTGTATGACCTTGGATTTATTTTCTCCAGAGCCTTGTGAGAATTTATTACCCTACGATGGTGAAGTTCAGGACTATGGTTGTATTTTAAGCCCAGAAGAAGCTGAACAATATTTTCATTATCTTTATCAACACCTCGCATGGAAACATGACGAGGCTAAGTTGTATGGCAAGCACTTTATTACAGCTCGAAAAGTTGCATGGTATGGAGATGACTACTATCAATATAAATATTCGGGTGTCGCACGTGACTCTTTGCCTTGGGACAAAGCACTCGCCAAACTAAAACAACAGGTAGAGCAAATACTTTCAGAAAAATTTAATTCTTGTTTGGCAAATCTTTATGAAGATGGAACCCAAGGAATGGCTTGGCACAGTGACTCGGATGTTTCTTTGGCAAGAACGACAACAATCGCTTCTTTAAGCTTTGGTGCTACCCGTAAATTTTCTTTTAGGCATATTCAAAGTAAAGAGAAAGTTGAATTGTGGCTACAGCCAGGCCAACTCATTGTGATGCGTGGTGAGACTCAACAATATTGGCAACACCGTTTAAATCGCTCAACAAAGATTTTACAACCACGTATTAATCTTACTTTTCGGCAATTTAAGTTGTTATAAAAATAGGGCAAGAAAAAAGCTCATGATGGTAGCATGAGCTTATTCCTCTGAGGGGGATGCTTCTATTGATGAGCTGCTGATGAAAAGAATCATCAATAGGAGCTAAAATCATAATATGAGAATATTGTGATATATTCAATGTTTTAAAGTGTAAGAAAAGTTTAAATTATCATAAGGTGGGGGTTTAGATTTCCCCTTTTTCAGATAACTCCATAAAACGTTGTTCAATAAGTGCTGCATTTTCTTGCAAAATTTCGATGAGCTTTTCAACATTTAAAAAATCAAAACGATTTTTAGAGGCAACTAAGGTCAAAGCCAAAGGTACTTCTTTGTTTGAAAAACGGACAGGAACCGCTAGACCTGAAACATTTGGGTCAATCTCACCTTGTGAGAAATAGAACCCTTGTTTTTTAATTTTACGCATACGCTGAATAAAGCTTGGTTCATCTTCAGCAAAACCTGATTGTTTTAATTCTTGCTGATAACGGTGGTAGTAGTCTTGCATGCGCTGCTTACTTAAATGCGAAACCATTGTTTTTGGAGATGATCCAACGTAAATCGGTCTTGGGCACCCTCGGCCATATGAAAGTAGCTCAGTGTCTTTAAATATTTCATGATGTATGTCAATGCAATAGTCATCATTTAAATAGGTAAGCAAACAGCACAGTTCGGTACGTTCTACAATATTTCGCATAAACGGTGTGCTGATCTGAACTAATGGATCGGTTGTTCTGGATATATAGTCAAGAACAGCAATTTTTGAGCCTAAGGTATAATCGCCAGAGGTTCCATTAATACGCTTTAATAGATCAGCCGATACTAGTTCTTTGAGGTAACGGTAACTCGTTGGTTTGGACAAGCCAAGTTCTTCGCAAATAATATCGACATTAATGATTGGACGCGAAACTGAAAATAGATCCAGTACTGTTAAAATTTTGCCAAAACTTGAAATTGCCATAATGTCTTGTTCGTATCCTTTAACAACGAGTCATCTTTGAGTTTTTATAACAGAAAAAAAGAAGGTTTGTCTCAATTCTAAAATAAATGCCTGATTTGAGTATTTTACTCTGACAAAGAGAAAACTTCTCTTGGCTTATACATCATATACGATAATTAAAAAATATATCAAATTATCAAATAGAGATATTTTAGTTGACTAAATCGCTTTATTTTGAAAAAATTGACAAACAAAATATCTAATTGAGAAATTGGTCGGTTCCAGATTGATTTCTTGATACCTCTTCTTTCCAAAGCTTGGCCGTTTAAATGGCGCCCAAACTGAAATCATCTCGGCCAATCAGGCGAGATGTGGAAAAATCATTGTATTGAAGGATGCTCCTCATATCATTTGCTTTGAGGCAAATGGCAAAGTTGTGTTGTCTTTAGAAAGACAATCAAATATTGAAGGGCATGCTCATCAGTTCAAATCTGTATTTGAGATGAGTTCATGTTATTAAAGCAAATACTGGCGTTCCGCCCGAGTAGGCTTGATCTGATCTTTGCCTTAAAAACATTTATTGCCGGAATGTTGGCACTATTTGTTTCATTTGAATTAGATCTGATTAATCCGATGTGGTCGATTGGTACGGTCCTGATTATTGCCAATCCATATTCAGGAATGGTGTCCTCTAAATGTGTCTATCGGGTGGTAGGGACAATTGGTGGAGCTGTGATTGCCTTAACTCTAACACCACATTTAATTAATACACCTTGGATATTTACCGTGGTGTTGTCGTTGTGGGTGGGTTTTGCGCTTTATGTGTCGTTACTTGATCGTACTCCACGTAGTTATGCTTTTATGCTGGCGGGTTACTCGACAGCCATGATCGTCTTCAATGCGATTACCTATATTGATCAATACAATATATTCGATATTGCTTTAGCTCGGGTTATAGAAATTTCGATTGGCGTGATTTCAAGTGCAGTGGTTTCTGCCACGATTCTTCCAATGCATATTGGCTCAGCAATTAAACAGCGGGTGATAAAAGCCCTAAAAGATACAGAAAATCTGTTTGCTAATTTATTAAATACAGATTCGCAGCAGAACAATACCCAGCTTTTGGCTGCCATTACTCGCGACACCACAGATATTCATGCCTTGGCAGTACATTTGAGTTATGAAAAGGGTGAACTGCATGGCATGACCAAACCCTTGCAGGAAATGCTTCATCAAATCTCAATGGTGGTCGCTAATCTAGTCGCTTTATCTGAGCGTATCAAGCAGCTCCAAGAACTGCGATTCATCGAGACTCATGCAGAAAAACTGCAACAGCTTTCAGCTCATGTTGTACAGTTTTTAGAGCAAAAAGATCTGATTATTGATGAAAATATTTTGCAGTTGCCTGATGAGTTTGAAAGTGATTTTGCAAGTTTGATGGAATCGGCTTCGACACATCAACAAGTTTTGGTTGCAGCTATGAAAATGGATGTGCGCCATTTCATTAGCAATGTGTTGGCCGTTAAAGTCTTGTGGCAGCGAATTCAGCAAGGTAATAAAGAAATTCCTGACAACATTACCCCAATGACGACCAAATATCCAAGTTTGCACCGTGACCATGGTGTGGCAATACGAGGCGGTATTAGTGCAGTTCTTATTACATTTATTGTGACTGGAGTCTGGATTGTTTCGGGATGGAAAGCTGGATTTATGATGGCACAAATGGGTGCAGTAACCGCCTGTATTTTAACGGCCTTAGATAACCCCGTTCCGGTTCTGCGTATTTTTATCTGGGGCAGTATTGCTTCAGCCGTTTTAGTTTTCGTTTATGCGTTCGGTATTTTTCCACATGTCACAACTTTTTGGGAACTTGGACTGGTTTTATTACCGATGTTCTTATTCGCAGTGTCTATGATGGCTAACCAGATGCTAATGCCAGTAGGAATGGTTTTGGGTATTAATACCATGATGGGACTAAACCTGCACAATGCTTATAGCATGGATGCGGTGTCTTATCTTGATAGTTCATTTGCCATGATCTTAGGTGTTTTAGTGTCTTTGATTGTCATTGATGTTGTTCGTGCCATGTCACCAGACACGAGTGCTAGCCGTATTTTAGCCTTGCATTATCGCGCCATGCGACAAGCGATCTATCTGCCATATGGCCTTGATTTTAAAGTTCATCTACGCAGTATGTTAGATCGGATTGGGATTCTGAACAGCAAAATGGTGCAATCGGATGAGATTAAAGCCTCAATTCAACAAGCACTAATTGAGTCAAGTAGTATTGTTGATTTAAGCCGATTACAAGAGTTGGCTAATCAGTTTCCTCAAACATCCGAACTCACTCAGCATATTGGTGATTTGCAACAAAATCTGGATGAGCTGTTTAGAGCTAAAGAAAATGACGGAAATGATACGACAGCTTTAGTAGAGAAAATCTACCGAGCATTATTTGAATTAAAACAGCTTGCTTCAAATGTTGAAGATATGACTATGCGACAAAGACTACTCATTTCACTGAACAATATTGCTTATAGCATGTGCCATGTTTCATCAGAGCAAATGAATGAAAGCAGCACCCTAAGAGGAGCCACAGCAAATGGGTGAGTTTAATGTTTATGGTATTTATGTGCCTTCTTTGCTCGTTCAAGCACTCTTGGCATATATCTGTTTCCGTGGGTTAAGTCCTTTAACAAATAAGTTGATTGCACAAGGCTGGATTGCATTACCTAGTATTTTTAATTTGTGTTTTTACCTCTTATTACTTTTGGTAATACATCAAATTTTTGTTGGGGTCGGTGCGTAGAGATGTTTGCGAAATTAAAGATTGAGTTAGGTGAGTGAAATGAATCAGGTGGATTTGAAAAAAGTCATCCGTCCAGTAATTTTGATTGTCGCATTAATGGTGGCGGTCTATACCATTGTGCATTTATGGAATTACTATAATGCAGCACCGTGGACGCGTGATGGTCGAGTTCGTGGTGACGTTATTCAAGTATCTTCGGATGTCGCGGGGCTTGTGACAGAAGTATTGGTTCAAGATAACCAGACTGTAAAAAAAGGTCAGGTGCTCTTTAAAATTGATGTTTCTCGCCGAGCTTTAGACGTAGAGCAAGCAAAATCTGATTTAGCAAAAGCAAATGCAGCCTTTGCACAAGCGCAAGCTGGTTTAGCGCAAGCAAAAGCGAACCTGATTAAATCAGATACGAATATTAAGTTAGCCGAGAAAAACGCAAGCCGCTATTCAAATCTTATGGATGGCGCTATCTCTAAACAAGAACAAGATCAGGTTTTCGCAACACGTGATCAATCTCACGCTGAACATGAGCAACTCCAAGCTGCTATTCAACAAGCGGAAGCAACTGTTAAGCAACAACAGGCTCTGATTGAGGCGGCAACGAGCAACTTGCATTTGGCCGAGCTTAATATGCATCGTGCTGCGGTAATTGCTCCAGCTGATGGTACTTTATCTAACTTTGATATGCGTCCAGGTAACTATGTTCAAGTTGGTCAGGCTGTTGCGGCACTACTTGACCGTAAACAACTCTATGTTGTGGGCTATTTTGAAGAGACGAAGTTAAACCGTATTCATGTCGGCGATCAGGCCAGTGTACAGTTAATGGGTGATAGCCAGAAAATTAAAGGCCATGTACAAGGTATTGCATCGGGTATTGAAGATCGTGAACGCTCAAGCAGCTCTAAACTTCTTGCCAATGTAAATCCAACGTTTAGTTGGGTTCGTTTAGCGCAGCGTGTGCCTGTGAAAATCGTATTAGATGAAACACCAAAGAACCAGCTTGCTTTTGTCTCTGGACGTACGGCAACTGTGCATATTATCGAAAAATAAAAAAGGAAGGCTTTAGCCTTCCTTTTTAATATTACGGGGTTAAACCGACTGGATTTCGATACCAACTCTGAATGAGTAAAGCGGCTGCAAAACTATCTGCAGAAAGTTTTTTTGCTCGACCTTGCTCTTGGTAGAAACCGAGTTCTTCTCGTGCTTCACGTGTAGTTAAACGCTCATCTACCATTAATGTTTCAATATTGGTTTGATGGCGTAAACGTCTCGCAAATTTGCGAGCACGTGTAGAAAGTTCTGACTCGCTATCATCCATATTCAAAGGCAAACCAACCAAAAATAGATCAGGTTGCCATTCTTTCACGATTTTTAAGAGTTGATCCCAGTTTGGAATACCATCTTTCATCACAAATAGAGGGAGAGGATTGGCACTTTCAATTGAAGACTGGCCAATCGCCATTCCCATTTTTTGAGTACCAAAGTCAAAAGCCATAATCGATTTTGATTGTGTTTCGGTCATTAAGCATGTCCGATTTCAGATGCTAACCAAGCACGATCTACACCGATTTTTTTATAAGCTGCATCCCAACGATCGTCATAAGGCAGGTTAAAAATCAGATCCATATCGGCATCACAAATGAGCCAGTCACCGCGTGTAATTTCATCTTCTAGCTGGTTTTTACCCCAGCTCGCATAACCTAAAGCAATTTGATATCGACCAACACCTTCATTATGGGCAATCGCATCAAGAATATCTTTACTGGTGGTAATACAAACATTTTCACCTACAGCGATAGATGAATGCCATGTCGGTTGTCCAGTATGAAGAACGAATCCAGCCTCGGGACGTAATGGCCCACCTTGTAAAACCACATGTGGATTTACATTATCTGCTTCAATGTCGAGATCATTGAGTAATTCTTTAATTTGAATGCCGGAAGGGCGGTTAATAATAATGCCTTGAGCACCTTCTTCATCATGACGGGCAAGATAAATTACAGTGTTTGCGAAAAAGTCATCTGCCATTTCTGGCGGGGCAATCAGACAACGGTGAGTCAGATATTGTTTGGTCACCTAAGCGGTTCTCCCTCAAAAAATGTCACTAGAGGGTCTCTCGACCCTTTTATCTATATAGGTTCTTTTTATCAACATACAAGAGTTAATCGGTTTTCGCCAATCTTTTTCTCTCATTTTCTTTATTAATTTGAAGAAGCCTGAAATTTAAGTTGGCGTAATTGTTTTGCGTGTTGCAAGGTTGTTTCATTAATTTCTACACCGCCTGACATGCGTGCTAATTCAGAAATAATTTGATTTTCATCAAGTTGTACAATGGTACTGCTTGCTGGATCAGTTTGTTGTTTCTTCACTAATAAATGCTGATCTGACTGAGCAGCAACTTGTGCTTGGTGAGTAATACATAAAAGTTGAACATGTTGGGCTAGGTCAGCAAGTAAACGACCCACAACTTCTGCGGTTCCACCACTAATCCCGACATCAATTTCATCAAACACTAACACTTCTGCTTCGGTTTTTTCAGCGTTCATGACTTGCATGACAAGTGCAATACGTGAAAGTTCACCACCTGAAGCTACTCGTGCTAATGGTTGTGGAGGAATACCCTTATTGGCAGTAAATAATAGTTGAATAAAGCTTAAGCCTTCAGCGCTAGGTTGCTCTAGTGGTTCAAACTTAAACTCGAAATGTGCCTCTGGCAGCGCTAAAGGTTTAACTTGTTCGGTTAATTGTTTAGCAAGTGGGGCAGCAGCTTCACGACGAATATGATCTAAATGCTGAGCTTTTTCTAAGAATTCCTCATGAGACTTTTCAACTTGCTCTGCCAATGTTTCTGGGTCTTCAAGTTGATGTAATTGCTCAAGCTCATTTTGCCATGCTTCATATTCTTCTTTAAGCGTTTCTGGTTGAGTTCGGTATTTACGTGCTAAACGATGGAAAACTTCAAGTTTAGAGTTGAGCTCTTCCATTCGTTCTGGATCAAAACTTTGTCGATCAATAAATTGACGCAAGTTTGCCGTTGCATCATCTATTTCACTTTGAGCATTCAATAAAGAATTATAAATCTCAGAAAGTTGTTCGCTGCGGCCCGCGTGGGATTCTAATCTGCGAATAATCGAAGACATTTCTTGAGTAATGTTTTGCTCAGCTTCATCTAAAACATTTAAGCTATAGCTACAGTCTTGCATGATATGTTCATGATGACTGAGGCGATCGAACTCTTGCTCAATTTCTTTATAGTCAGTTTGAATGACCTCTTCGAGTTCTTCAATTTGATGCTCTAAAGTACCAATACGTTGCAGTCGGGTTGCTTGTGCATCTAAGGCTGCCTGATGCAAACGGATGGTACGTTGCCATGTGCTATAGGCTTCACGTACATCGTTCGCTTCAGCATAAAAATTGTTATAACGGTCTAGCCAATGCTTTGGATAAGGCGGTTCAAGCAGCTGCTGCTGGCTGTGCTGACTATAGAGTTGAACCAGCAAACGGCCTAACTCTTTAAGTTCAGATAGACTGCTCGGGCGACCATTAACCCATGCTTTGCTGCGTCCGGTTGCAAAAATAACACGACGTAAATGAATTTCCCCAGAATCATCATCTAGCTCATGGTCTTGGAGCCATTTTGCTTCAGGACTATTATTCTGATAGGTAAAAACAGCGGTGATATCCGCTTTGTCCGAACCATAACGGACATAATTTGTATCTGTACGTTCCCCTAGGCAGGCAGAGAGTGCATCCAGTAATAATGATTTTCCGGCACCTGTTTCGCCTGTTAGAACATTAAATCCTTGTTCTATATCAATAGCCAAATGATCAGCTAATGCAAAATTAATTAAAGTTAAATGTGTGAGCATAAACGCATCCAACGCGCCAAATTATGGGTTAAAGATAGAGAAGTTTTGAATTTGCTACAAGTGATCTATTATTCTAACTGAAATTATAGAACAGCAAGATTGCGGATATTTACAATGAAAAAAACATTAAGCTTACCGAAACCACCAATAGGGATGATCAACCGCCATAAAAAAAATAATCCTGCAGAAATGAATAAAATTTTAAATCAGCATTTTAATGCATTTAAACAGGCAGCAGCACAAGGGGATTATGCCAAAGCTTATCAACATGTTAAACAAGCTGTTAATTTGGTTCCCAAGCATGCTGGCGCCTTATCAGATTTAGCTTATACCGAATTGCGCTTAGGCCGTTATAACGATGCCCATCAACATTATTTACAAGCGATTCAAGCAAGTGGAGCTAACGTAAATACAAATTTATATGATGGACTCACAGAAGTTTGTCATCATTTAAAGAAAAAAGAAGAAACAATCAAATTTGGACGCTTGGCAATTGCAACCAAAAAAGAACTAGCGAAGAGCGAACCTGTTTTGGCAATTCCAGATCATGCACCACCAACCTTTAGTGCAAATCCTCAAGAAAATATTATTGCTTTTTCTTTGTTTGGGGCAAATCCTCGCTATTGTGAAACCTCTATTTTAAATACTCAGTTAGCCAAACAAATTTATCCTGAATGGACGTGTCGCTTTTATGTCGATGATACGGTGCCAGTATTGGTGCAACAGCGCTTAAAAGAGAAAGGCGCGCAAGTTATTCAAGTTACAGATTCTCAAAAACAGCTATCGGGTCTGTTTTGGCGCTTTTTGGTGATGGATGATTCGACAATTAAGCGTTTTCTGATACGTGATGCCGACTCTATTGTGTCCCATCGCGAAAAGGCTGCTGTCGATGCTTGGCTCAAGAGTGATAAATGGTTTCACTTAATGCGAGATAATTATTCTCATACTGAGTTAATTTTGGCTGGAATGTGGGGCGGGTGTACAGGGATTTTTCATAATATTGAAGCACATATCAGGGATTATGTTGCCACCGGACGTTATCTCGATAATCGGGTGATGGATCAACATTATTTGCGCTATTGTATTTGGCCGACTTTAAAACAAAGTGTGCTTATACACGATAGTCAGCAATTTGATTCAGATGCTATCGATTTTCCAGCTTATGATCTGGCGTTAATGCAAAACGACAGTGAAAATTTTCATGTAGGAATGAATGACGGTTCACCAATAATTGCTACTGCAGTTGCCCATCCAACGGCACAAAGAGTATGTTGGATACTTCTAGATGAAAATCAGGTCGAAGTTTGCAGATACGATGCAATTGTGTCGAGTAGTCGAAATATTGAGATTAACTTACCTTATGCTTTTGCCAAAAAAATTCAGGCACAGCAGTGGAAATTACAAGTCTATCCGTATGAAAACTGATTGATTAGTTATTTAGGCACAATTAAACTACATTCATCATAATTTATATAAATACGGCATTATCTGGAGAGTGTGCATGAGTTCAACCCAATTTGATCATGTAACGGTCATCAAAAAATCAAACGTTTATTTTGGTGGAGCATGTATCAGCCATACCGTGCAATTTGAAGATGGAACGAAGAAAACACTAGGTGTTATTTTGCCGACTGAGCAAGCTTTAACTTTTGAAACTCATGTTCCTGAGCGTATGGAAATTATTTCAGGTGAATGCCGTGTAACAATTGCGGACAGTAATGAAAGTGAGTTGTTCCGTGCAGGCCAATCATTTTATGTGCCTGGTAATAGTCTTTTTAAAATCGAAACTGATGAAGTGCTCGATTACGTGTGCCATTTAGAAGGCTAAGAAATTCCTATTCAAATCGGGTACACTATGCCCAAAGAAATCCTGTGAAGTTGGCTTTGCAGGATTTTTATTTTTTTGCTCAAACGTTGTTAGAGGTCATGCATGGCAAAACCGGAATATTATTATGGCGTTCATTCAGTGGAGTCATTGTTAGAACTTGAGCCGGAACGTGTGCTAACCCTGTTTACTTTAAAAGGACGGGATGACCAGCGTTTGCAAAAGATTTTGCAATTGGCAGAGCCTTTTGGAATTAGTGTACAAAAAGCAAGCCGTGATAGTCTCGAAAAGCTTGCAGGTCTACCGTTTCATCAAGGCGTGGTTGCAGCAGTACGTCCGCATCCGACTTTAAATGAAAAAGATCTAGATCAGATCTTAGCTGAAACTCCAGATGCTTTATTGCTGGCATTAGATCAGGTAACAGACCCGCATAACTTAGGAGCTTGCATTCGTACCGCTGCTGCAATGGGCGTGCAAGCGGTGATTGTGCCTCGTGATCGTTCGGCAAGTTTAACCCCAACAGCTCGTAAAGTTGCAGCGGGTGGAGCTGAGAAAGTTAAATTCATCCAAGTAACAAACTTGGCTCGTACATTAGCCCATCTCAAAGAGACAACTCATACACGTGTTATTGGCACTATGCTTGATGAAAGTGCAATGCCAATTCAAAAATGTGATTTCTCTGGTCCAGTCGTGATCGTGATGGGAGCAGAAGATACGGGTTTACGCCCAATTACACAGGCACAGTGTGATCATAAAGTTTATATTCCGATGTCTGGAAATTTACAAAGCCTAAATGTGAGTGTGGCAACGGGTATGGCACTTTATGAGGCTTGTCGTCAGCGTTCTGAGGTATAATCTAGCTGCCTTTCTAGTTTTGTAAGCAGTCTTGATATGTCTCCCCGTAAGCAAGGTTATTTTTTTGTATTGGTGACCATGTGCATTTGGGGCGGGTTTACACTTTTTGCCCGTTTAAATGCACAGTGGCACATCAGTGCTTGGGACATTGCTGCACTGCGCTTTGCTATCGCCTTCCTGATTTTGATGCCGATTCTGATCTATAAGAAAGATCTCGCTTTTTTGTGGAGTAAGCACGCTGTTATTTTGGCGCTTATTGGTGGGGTCATTTATTGTCTTACCGTCTACACTGCGTTTCTCTATGCTCCCGCTGCGCATGCTGCCATTTTTTTAAATGGTTGTATTCCAATTTGTACTGCGTTCGCAGCATATATTTTATTTAGACAACCATTTGATAAGCATACATGGGCTAGCCTGGCAATTATGATCACTGCCTTGGCTCTCATGAGTGTGTTGATGTTGCAAGGTAATGCTTCGGCCTTTGGTGTGGGGGATTTGCTTCTTTTTATTAGTGCGATTTGGTGGGGCATTTTCACTGTATTACTTAAACAGTGGAAACTTTCTGCATGGCACTCTATGGCAAGTGTTGCGATTTGGTCTGCAATTATTTATTTACCCATCTATGCGTTATTTTTGCCTAAACACTTCATGGAAGTGAGTCCTGTTCATTTAGCGATACAGGGCATTTTCCACGGTGTGTTTGTCGTTATTATCGCAACTTTGACTTATGTGGCAGCCATTCAGCGACTTGGTGCTTTTAAAACGGGAAGTATTGTCACTTTGGCGCCGTTTATTGCTGCCATTTTAGCTGTACCTTTACTTGGCGAGTTATTAAGTCCATCAATTGTTGTGGGCTTGGTTGGAATGGGAATCGGTGCCTTACAACCTTGGCGCTGGTTTCGACAAGATAGCTTGGCACAAAAGATTCAGCAGCAAAATAAGCAAAACTAGTTGGCGCGCTTCAAATAGCTTTGATGTAAAGGCTCTAATTGCTGATATAAATGTTCGAGTAATCCGTCATTAAATACAATGTCATTGGCAAGTTCACGTTTACGCTCGCGCGGCATTTGAGCTGCAATAATTTTCTGGATTTGTTCTTGATTTTGCCCATCACGTTGGCTTGCACGTTGAATTTGAGTTTGTTCACTCGCATCAACTAATAGAGTGTGATTAACCAATTCATGCTGGTTGGTTTCAAAAAGTAGTGGTGAAACTAAAATCACATAAGGACTTTTTGGGTTTTGTAGCTGTTGAATAATGGATTGGCGAATGGCTGGATGCGTGATTTTCTCAAGTGTTTGTCTTGCTTCAGGGTTTTGAAAAATATATTCACGTAGGGCACGACGATCTAGATTGCCATCGGGTTGAAGCACCCAATCTCCAAAAGTTTGTTGGATTTTTTGGAGGGCGGGTTGGCCTTTTTCAACCACTTCGCGAGCAACAATATCGGCATCGACGACTTGGATTCCTTGGGATTCAAACCATTGTGTTGCAGCAGATTTTCCACTGCCAATACCACCTGTGACTCCCAGAATAAAAGCCATCTTAACCTCCCAAATAAATTTTCATAATCTGATCACCCCATAAAAAGGCAACCCAACCCGCAATGGCAATATATGGTCCAAAGGCAAAAGGCTGATTATCATTACGTAATTTTAGTAAAATGATGCCAATAATTGCACCAAGTAAAGATGACAATAGCACAATTAATGGCAGCATCAATGGCCCCATCCACGCGCCTAATGCGGCAAGTAATTTAAAGTCGCCGTAGCCCATACCCTCTTTGCCTGTAATCACTTTAAATAAGTAATACACAATCCAAAGACATAAAAAGCCGATTAAATATCCCCAAATAGCTGAGTTAGGCGAGGTGTAAATATTAAAGGTATTAATACCTAAGCCGAGAGCAGCCAAAGGTAGAGTGAAACGGTCGGGTAGCAGCTGAGTATCAAAGTCTATAAATGTCAAAGCAATCAGAACCCAAGTGAGCACTAGTCCCCAAAGCATTTGTAGGGTTGGGCCAAATACCATAACCACGACTAATGAACATAGCATGGTGAGTAATTCAATCGCTGGATAACGAATACTAATAGGATGTTGGCAATGGCCACATTTTCCTCTTAACATCAACCAACTTATGACAGGAATATTTTGATACCAACGAATAGGTTGATGACACTCTGGACATGATGAAGCAGGTTTACTTAATGTCAGCTTTTCATGCTCAATGATGGGTTGTTCGGGATTAAGCAACATTTGAAATTCCTGCTGCCAATCTTGCTCCATCATTTTCGGGGTGCGATAAATCACCACATTCAAAAAACTACCAATACATAGGCTCAATAGTGCAACTGCAATATAAAGTGCAGTTAAGTTTTGAATAAAATAAGCAATAATTTCTTGCATTATATGACTGAGCCCATTTGGAAAATTGGAAGGTACATCGCAATCACTAGACCGCCTACGAGCACCCCTAAAATTGCCATGATTAAAGGTTCCATCATTGAAGTTAAACCATCAACGGCATTATCAACTTCATTTTCATAATAAGTGGCAACTTTATCGAGCATGCTGTCTAGTGCACCAGATTCTTCACCAATTGCGACCATTTGTATAGCCATAGATGGAAAACGATTTGAAACACGCATTGCAAATTGGAGTTGTTGGCCTGTAGCAACATCTTCACGAATTTTCATGACGGCTTCTTCATAAATGACATTATTGGTTGCACCAGCCGTTGACTCAAGCGCATCAATGAGCGGAACACCAGCCGCAAACGTAGTGGCTAAAGTACGGCTATAACGGGCAATAATCGCCTTATAAACCAGATCGCCAAAGATAGGTAGTTTCAGTGTAAGTTTATCTAAACCATCACGGAATTTTTTACTACGCTTCTTGGCTTCCAGAAATGCGGCAATAATTGCCCCAATCACAATAATCATAATGAACCAGTATTCCTGCATCCATTTCGACATGTTCACGACCATTTGGGTGAATGCAGGTAAATCTGCACCAAAAGAAGAAAACAGGTCTTGGAAAACAGGAACTACTTTAACCATCAAAATAATGGTAACAACCACAGCGACAACAATAACCGTTGCTGGATATTTCATAGCCTTCTTAATTTTCTGCTTAAGTAATTCACTTTTTTCTTTGTAAATTGCTACACGGTCCAACATGGTTTCAAGCGCACCAGATTGTTCGCCAGACTCTACGAGAGAACAAAACAAGTTATCGAAGTGTTGAGGATACTTTCTTAAAGCTGAAGCAAAGGTACTACCACCTTCAACTTCACCTTTAATCCCGAGTACCACCTCGCGCATGGCTGGGTTTTCTAGACCCTCCGCTACAATTTCAAAGCCTTGTACCAGTGGCACACCTGCTTTCATCATCGTTGCAAGTTGCCTAGTAAAAATTGTGATATCGAGTGTTGATACTTTCTTCTTAAATAAACCCTCAAGAATATTTTTACGCTTTTCCCGAATGTTACGGACAGTTACACCTTGTTTGCGTAGGGTGACTTTGGCTAAGGCCATATTCTTAGCTGGAAGTTCGCCCTTAATTTTTACGCCCTTACGGTCAACCCCTTCATAAGCAAAAGTCGGCATCATTTGTGCCTTTTTGATAGTCATGAATTATCCTTATTTTAAATTGTCTTTTATTCACTAGTCACGCGGTTGACTTCTTGTAAGGAAGTGACGCCTTGCATGACTTTCTTTAACCCTGAACGACGCAGATTATTAAACCCCAGTTTTTCAGAAGCAGCAGCGATTTCTAAAGCATTGCCATCTTCCATAATAATCTTGGAAATTTCAGGTGTAACTTTCATCACCTCGTAAATACCTACTCGACCTTTGTAGCCTTCACGACACTCAGTACAACCGACTGGTTGAAAAACTTGAAAATCGGGGTGGGTTAAATCCTGTTCGGTAAACCCCATTTCTATTAGGCTCTGTTTAGGGATGTCGGCAGGAATTTTACACTGCGGGCATAACCGACGCGCCAAACGTTGCGCAATCACCAGATTGACAGACGTCGCGATATTAAAGGATGGAACACCCATATTACGTAGGCGAGTAAGTGTTTCTGGAGCACTATTGGTATGCAGTGTGGACATTACCATGTGACCGGTTTGTGCAGCCTTAATCGCAATCTCAGCCGTTTCTAAGTCACGAATCTCACCGACCATAATAATGTCAGGGTCCTGACGTAAAAAAGATTTCAGTGCGGCCGAAAAAGTAAGACCTACTTTCGGGTTAACGTTAACCTGATTAATACCTTCAAGGTTGATTTCGACTGGATCTTCGGCAGTGGAAATATTAGAGCTTTCAGTATTTAAAATATTTAAGCCTGTATATAAAGATACCGTTTTACCAGAACCTGTAGGGCCTGTAATGAGAAGCATACCTTGTGGTTTATCGAGTGCTTCTAAAAAAAGAGCTTTCTGATCTTCTTCATATCCTAGAGCATCAATGCCGAGCATTGCGCTAGATGGATCTAGAATACGCAGAACCAATTTTTCACCAAACAAAGTTGGAAGTGAGTTCACACGAAAATCGATGGCTTTAGTTTTTGATAACTTAAGCTTGATACGACCATCTTGAGGCACTCGTTTTTCGGAAATATCCATTTGAGACATGACTTTTAAACGAGAAGCTAAACGGTTAGCCAATTGCAAAGGCGGATTTGCAATCTGACGCAACACGCCGTCGACTCGGTAACGGACCCGATATGATTTCTCATAGGGTTCAAAATGTAAGTCTGAAGCCCCCATACGAATTGCATCGATGAGTAATTTATTAATATATTTAACAATAGGTGCTTCATCGCCTTGAGGCGTTTCTTCCTCATCCTCTTGTGAGGGTGGAGCTTCAAGATCTACATCAAGATCAAACTCTTCATCACTAAATTCGAAGCTACTTTCTTCGGTAAATTGCTGTGCCAGAATTTTCTCAAGCTTATGGTGCTCGACAATAACTGGCTCAACCATGAGCTTGCTATTGAAGCGAATGGCATCAATCGCTTCAATATTACTTGGATTGCTGGTCGCGACATATAAAATCTGTCCTCTTTGTATAAGAGGTAAGACCCGATGTTTTAAAACAAGTTTCTGATCAACCAAATCTTTGGGAATTTGGTTTGTGTCGTAAACATCCAGATCAAAATATGGTTCAGCAAATTCAATAGAAATTGTTTCTGCTAATAAAGAAGGGGAGAGATGAACCTCTTCAATCAGGTACGCCACCGTATCCCGTTTAGCTCTTTTTGCTGCATCTAATGCTGTTTGCATGGTCGCTGCCGACACATGTTTTTCTTCGACTAATCGCCGAAAAAACCCCGAAAATTTTGGAGATGTATTTAAGACTGACATCTGCCTACCTGTGCTCATATGTTTATAATTGGTATATAAAAAATTATACTTTTGTTATCTAAAATTACTACCTGAGAAAATGATGCTCTGGTCTTGATCCACTCGCCAAAGCTTGAACTAGTCGAAGTTTTTATTCATTAATTTTTGAAAGACGATTCTTTAGATTCAATAAAGTTTTATAACTGTTTTCAATTAGTAGAAAAGATATGGGCAAAGCCGTTAAAGAAAAGTATCTGAAATTTGTATAAATGCGTGTAGAATGTGCTGCATTTTTGATGAAAGGTGAGCCGTATGTCGGGTTCGACGATTACGCCTTGGGTAGTTGGCAACTGGAAAATGAACCCAATGCGTGCCAATGCCAAACAACTTATAGAAGAATTTAAACAACTATTGCAACAAAACCAAATTGCAGATGAAAGCTGTCATGTAGGGGTTGCTCCGGTTTCTATTGCACTTGCAATGGTACAAACACAATTGCAAGATGCTGCAAGAACAGTATATACAGTTGCACAAGATGTATCGCGTGTAGCGGGTACTGGCGCGTATACTGGCGAAGTCAGCGCAGAACTATTAAAAGATAGCCAAATTAATTTTGTACTTGTTGGACATTCTGAGCGCCGTGATATTTTTGGCGATAACGTTGAAATTTTGAAAGCTAAACTCCAAAATGCATTAAATGCGGGCTTGACTGTCATTTATTGTGTCGGTGAAAGCCTCGACCAACGTGAACAAGGTTTGGCAGAACAAGTTGTATTGCAACAAATTTGTGATATTGCTCCTGTAGTGACTGCTGAGCAGTGGCAAAAGCAAATTGTAATTGCCTATGAGCCAATCTGGGCAATTGGGACAGGTAAAACTGCTTCTCCACAAGATGCACAGGCAATGCATGCTAAGATTCGTGAAGGTTTAAGTCAGATTACCTCAGCGGGTTCAGACATTGCGATTTTATATGGCGGTAGTGTAAAAGCTGAAAATGCGGTTGAATTGGCGGCATGTCCAGATATTAATGGTGCGTTGGTAGGCGGTGCTTCGTTAAATGCAGCATCTTTTTATCAAATTGTACAAGCCTTTGCACAAAGTAAATAACGAGGATAGGGTATGCACTCTTTTGTACTGATCGTACATATTATTTTAGCGGTACTGATGATTGCCTTGATTCTAGTGCAACATGGTAAAGGTGCTGATGCTGGTGCTTCTTTCGGCGGTGGCGGAGCAGCAACTGTATTTGGTGCTTCAGGTTCAGGTAACTTCCTTACTCGACTTACTGCTATCTTAACAGCGTTGTTTTTTGTGACGAGTTTAACTCTCGCTGTTTTCGCAAAAAAACAGACGACTGAGGCATATAGTTTGAAAACTGTACAAACTACGGCACCAGTTCAAACGACATCGCCTGAAACTTCACCAAATGCACCGAAATCGAGTCAATAATTCGAAATAGGGCTTTCCTTTTGCAGTGGGAAGGACTAGAATGCGTCCCACAAGCTGCGGTGGTGGTGGAATTGGTAGACACGCTACCTTGAGGTGGTAGTGCCTTCGGGCGTGGGGGTTCAAGTCCCCCCTTCCGCACCAACTTTGAACCAGAAAGTTGAGTGCAAGCAGTTTTTTGATGCGGGATGGAGCAGTCTGGTAGCTCGTCGGGCTCATAACCCGAAGGTCGTTGGTTCAAATCCAGCTCCCGCTACCAATTTGATTAAGGTGCAACTTAATCAAGCGAATATTGGATAAGTTTACATTGACTTTTTTCGATATTTGTATATAATTTTTGCACGTTGATGCGGGATGGAGCAGTCTGGTAGCTCGTCGGGCTCATAACCCGAAGGTCGTTGGTTCAAATCCAGCTCCCGCTACCAAGTTTCTTAAAAGAGGCTCACAGACAGGTGGGCCTTTTTGCACAGTGGACTATTGTTTTCTGTGCTAAATAGGGGCGATTAACGCCCTTTTTTATTGGTTATCGTATCGCTATCGTGTAGTGTCGACATCAATTGGTCAAATAGTCATGCTTCACTATAGTAGGTCTGTGTCGGTTAAAACAACCGATTGAATCGCACGAGAATGACGAGAGTAAATGAAATTATCAAATAAATCCCAAGCATTGCATGACTTAATTGTTCCTGCAGTGGAAGCATGTGGTGTCGACCTTTGGGGAATCGAGTTTCTCCCACAAGGTAAACGTTCATTATTGCGTATTTATATCGATAAAGCGGTAAGTGAAGATGCTGAGCCTGTAATTAATGAAGATGGCGAAGTAGAACTAGGCCGTGGTATTGGTGTACAAGATTGTGTGCGTGTAACACAACAAGTTGGCGCAATGTTGGATGTTCATGATCCAATTTCAGGTGAGTATTCATTAGAAGTTTCTTCACCGGGTTGGGACCGTCCATTTTTTCAGCTAGAACAGTTGCAAGGCTACATCGGACAACAAATTGCTTTGCGTTTAATTGCAGCAGTAGAAAACCGTCGTAAATTTCAAGCAAAACTTATCGCAGTAGACCTTGAAAATGAAGAAATTCAGGTTGAAGTTGATGGGAAGCATTTGCTTGTGATCGACAGCAACAATATCGATAAAGCAAACTTGATCTATCAAGATTAAATTTATTTAAATTTTATAAGAAATCGGTAGGTGACTTATGGGCCGCGAAATTCTTACCGTTGTTGAAACGGTTAGTAATGAAAAAGGTGTTAGTCGTGAAGCGATCTTCGAAGCTTTAGAACAAGCTCTAGTTGCTGCAACGAAGAAAAGATTTTACGAAGGTACGCATGCTGAAGAAGCTCAACTTCGTGTAGAAATTGATCGTAAAACTGGTGATTACCGTACGTTCCGTCAATGGACTGTTGTGGCAGATGAAGATCATGAAATGCCAGCTTGCCAAGATGCAATTTCTGACGTTGATCCAGCTAAATGGTCAATTGGTGACGTGCGTGAACTCGAAGTAGAATCTATTGAGTTTGGTCGTATTGCTGCACAAATTGCAAAACAAGTTATCGTACAAAAAATTCGTGAAGCTGAGCGTGCTTTAGTTGCTGATGCATACGAGTCTAAAGTTGGTGAGTTAATTTACGGTGAAGTGAAAAAACAAACCAAAGATGGCTTCATTATCGACTTAGGCGACAATGCAGAAGCTTATCTTGCACGCGAAGAGATGATTCCAAAAGAAATTCTTCGTCCAAAACAACGTGTAAACGCTATTTTATATAATGTTAACCGTGAAGGTCGTGGCGCTCAGTTGTTGTTATCACGCGCTAAGCCTGAAATGTTAATTGCTTTAATGAAAAAAGAAATTCCAGAAATTTCTGAAGAAATCATTGAAATTAAAGCAGCGGCACGTCAACCGGGCGTTCGTGCTAAAATTGCAGTGAAAACAAATGATCACCGTATTGACCCTGTAGGTGCATGTATTGGTATGCGTGGTACGCGTATTCAAGCTGTACAACAAGAGTTGAATGGTGAACGTATTGATGTAGTGGTCTGGTCTGATGATCCAGCTCAATACATTGCTAGCGCATTAGAACCAGCTGATGTTTCAGGCATCGTGCTTGATGAAGATGCAAGAAGTGCCGACATTATTTTTGCAACCAGTGATCAATTAGCTCGTGCGATTGGCTCTCAAGGTCAAAACGTTCGTTTAGCTTCTGATTTAACTGGCTACAAACTCGACATGATGCTTGAAGAAGAGTATCGTGCTCGTCAGCAAAATGAAGCTCAGCAATATCTTGATATGTTTGTATCACGTCTCGATATTGAAGAAGATTTAGCAATGGCATTGGTGGAAATGGGCTTCACTTCTTTAGAAGAGATTGCTTATGTTCCTGCTGAAACTTTTGACGAAATTGAGCTTGATGCTGAGTTGGTTGAGTTATTGCAAAGTCGTGCAAAAGAAGCAGCCCTTACTGATGCTTTGAAACAGCAAGAAAATATTCAAGAACCGAGCGCAGACCTTCTTACTATGGAAGGCATGACTTCTGAGATCGCTTACTCGCTTGCCGCTCGCGGTATTATTACTGTCGACGATTTGGCAGATCAGGCTACTGATGATATCTCTGATATTGAAGGACTTGGTCATGAAAAAGCAGGTCAATTGATCATGAAAGCTCGCGAATCATGGTTTAACTAGGAGATTAAATATGACGGACAAGTCGATTAAAGAGTTAGCTCTCAGTGTAGGACGTCCTGTTGAGAAGCTCCTAGAACAGGCTCGTGAAGCAGGTTTGCCTCAACGTACAGCAGACGACATTATTACCACTGAACAACAGGATACTTTGGTCAATCACTTGAAAAAAGTTCATGGTCAGGAAAGTGGTAACACAGGAAAAATTGCGTTGAAACGTAAAACAACCAGTACCGCTAAAGTTGCAAGTACTTCAGGCAAAGCAAAAACAATTAACGTAGAAGTACGTAAAAAACAGGTTTTTGCTAAACCAAACCCTGAACAAATTGCAGCTGAAGCTAAAGCACGTGCAGAAGCCGAAGCTAAAGCACGTGTAGAACAGCAAACGCGTGAAACTGCCGAGCAAAAAGCGCGTCTTCAAACAGAGCAAAAAGCTAAAGCAACTTTAGATGCTATGCGTGCTGCTCATCAACAAGATAGTGCTGCACAGACAGCTCCAAAAGCTGCTGTTGTAGTGAAAAAGCGTGGTGGTGGTACAGTAAAACCTGCACCAAAACCAGCTGAAACTCCAGAACAGAAACGAGCTCGTGAAGAGCAGTCAGCTCAGTTAAAAGCAACTGAAGAAGCTGCACGTCGTAAAGCGGCTGAAGAAGCTCAGCAACGTACACTTGAACAAATGCGCAAAATGGCGTCTAAGTATTCAAATGACGATGCTACTACGACAATTCGTGTGATTGATGATTCTCCACTTGCTTCAGGTCTAGTTGGCCAAGCTTATGAAGATTCATTTAAGCAAGAAGACCGTGAAATTAAACGCGGTGGCGCAACCACTAACCCACGTGCTGGGAAGAAAGGTGGTCGTCGTGGTCAAGAAGAGCAAAGCTTTGTTAACCATAACAAACGTGGTTTAAAATCAAGCCAAGCGAATAAGCATGGATTTGAAAAGCCAGTTAAAAAGCAAGTTTATGATGTAGAAATCGGTTCAAGCATTGTTGTTGCCGATCTTGCTCAAAAAATGGCGATTAAAGTACGTGAAGTTATCAAGACACTTATGAAAATGGGTGAATTGGTTAATCAAGATCAAGCTATTGATCAAGACACAGCGGCACTTGTTGTAGAAGAAATGGGCCACAACCCTGTTTTAGTTTCTGATACACAAGCGGAAGATAACTTGCTTGAAGCAGCTGAAGAAGCTCGTGGTGAGCAAACAACTCGTCCGCCAGTTGTTACCATTATGGGTCACGTTGACCATGGTAAAACATCATTGCTTGACCGTATCCGTCGTTCGAAAGTGGCGGCTGGAGAAGCAGGTGGTATTACCCAGCATATTGGTGCATATCACGTTGAAACAGATAAAGGAATTATTACATTCCTTGATACACCGGGACATGCGGCATTTACTTCAATGCGTGCACGTGGTGCTAAAGCAACGGATATCGTTGTATTGGTTGTTGCAGCAGATGATGGTGTAATGCCGCAAACTGCAGAAGCAATTGACCATGCACGCGCGGCAGGTACTCCAATTATTGTTGCAATCAACAAAATGGATAAAGAATCTGCTGATCCAGACCGTGTGTTAAATGAGTTAACAACGAAACAAATCGTTCCAGAAGAATGGGGTGGTGATGTTCCGATTGCTAAGGTTTCTGCACACAGCGGACAAGGTATTGATGAACTCCTTGATTTAATTCTTATTCAATCAGAATTGATGGAATTAAAAGCATCTGCTGAAGGTGCTGCGCAAGGTGTTGTTATTGAAGCACGTGTTGACAAAGGCCGTGGTGCAGTAACTTCGATTCTTGTTCAAAACGGTACATTAAACATTGGTGACCTTGTTCTTGCAGGTTCATCATATGGTCGTGTCCGTGCAATGTCTGATGAAAACGGTAAGCCAATTAAATCAGCAGGACCATCTATTCCAGTAGAAATTCTGGGTCTTCCAGATGCTCCGATGGCTGGTGATGAAGTTCTTGTTGTAAATGACGAGAAGAAAGCGCGTGAAGTTGCCGATGCTCGTGCTGACCGTGAGCGTCAAAAACGTATTGATCGTCAAAGTGCAATGCGCCTTGAAAATATCATGTCGTCAATGGGCAAAAAAGATGTTCCTACAGTGAACGTTGTTTTGAAAACAGACGTACGTGGTACTTTAGAAGCATTGAATGCAGCTCTACATGAATTATCTACTGATGAAGTAAAAGTTCGTGTAATTAGCTCAGGTGTCGGTGCGATTACCGAGTCTGATGTGATTCTTGCTGAATCTTCAGAAGCTGTATTATTAGGCTTTAACGTTCGTGCCGATACGACTGCTCGTCAGAGAAGTGACCAAGATGGTATCGATATTCGTTACTACAGCATCATCTATGAATTGATTGATGATGTGAAAGATGCCATGAGCGGTAAGCTTGCTCCTGAACATCGTGAAACAATCTTGGGTGTTGCGGAAGTACGTGAAGTATTCCACTCAAGTAAGTTTGGTGCAGCAGCAGGCTGTATGGTACTTGAAGGCACATTACATCGTAATAAACCGATTCGCGTATTACGTGATGATGTTGTAATTTTCCAAGGTGAGCTCGAATCTCTTCGTCGTTATAAAGACGTTGTTGATGAAGTTCGTGCTGGTATGGAATGTGGCCTTGCAGTGAAAGGTTATAAAGACATCAAACCACAAGATAAGATCGAAGTGTATGATGTTCAATTGATTAAACGGAGTCTTTAATGGCGGGTAGCCAACGCTTAAAGCGCATGGCGGATTCAGTACAACGTGAGTTGTCTGATCTAATCCGTCAAGAGCTTAAAGATCCTCGCTTAGGTGGTCTAGTGACCATCTCTGCGGTAAAAGTCAGTGCGGATATGGGTTATGCTGAAGTTTATGTCACCGTTATGGGACGTGAACTAGGCGATGAGCAAAGTGAAGCAGCAAATAAAGAAACTTTAGATGTATTAAATAAAGCTTCTGGTTTCTTGCGTCATGAATTGAGCCGTCGCATTAAGACTCGTATTACGCCTCGCTTACGTTTCCATTACGATAAGACGAATGCATATGGTAACTATATGTTTGGTCTAATCGAAAAAGCGGTACAAGATTTACCAGAACGTAATAAGTCAGATGATGAAGAGTAATTAAAACTCAAAATAAAAAAAGCCACCTCCGGGTGGCTTTTTTTATTGATTCAATTTTTTATTCTTTAGGAGGTTCCATTGGCGGTTTGTTTTGTGAAAAGCGCTGACCAATTTTATAACGATCCCAAGGTAGAGGACGTTCAATAGCTTCAGGTACTTCACCACTCAGTGAGCGTAAACGTAAATGTAGCGCAGCTTGTGCAATCAAATTAGCCGAAACTGGCGCGGTAATGAAAGCTAAAAGGGTAATGAGTAGCTCAGCAAAACCGAACCGCCCTTGGAAAGCAAAAAAGATCATTGAAGCGATCAGAAAGCTTCCTAAGCCAAGCGTACTCGATTTAGTTGGCGCGTGTAACCGCATGAATAAGTCGGGTAGACGGACCATACCGATTGAGCCAACTAACATGAAGAAGGCGCCAAAAACCAGAAAGACCGAAACAATAATTTCCATTGTAAATTGCATTTGACCTCTCCTTAATCGATAACATGACCGGTTGTGAAGTAGCGTGCTAAGGCAGCTGTAGATACGAAACCTAGCATCGCAACCAGCAGTGCTCCTTCAAATAGAGCAGTCGTCATCCAATAAATGCCTAACACAACAATCAGGCAAGTTGCATTGAGGAAAAGCGTATCGAGCGCTAAAAGGCGGTCTACAATTGAAGGCCCCATAACCAGTCTAAAAAGGCAAAGTAGCATCGAGATTGTAATGGCAATCAAGCTAATACCTAGAGCATAGGGTAGGATTGTCATGCACTTGCCTCCGTTTTACTTTTCACATCAAAAATTTCCATAAGAGGAATTTCATAACGTTGTTTGATGTCTTGAATATCAGATTCAGTATTATCCGTGCTTAAAGCATGAACCAGAATATCCCCACGTTCTTGATCGATACCTGCAGAAACTGTACCTGGTGTTGTGGTAATGATCATTGCCAGTAAGGTATTAACCTGCTCATGTTCTGTTTCTAAAGGTACGCGATACCATTTAGGGTGTAATTTTTTAGTAGGTCCCAAAACAAGTTTTGCGACCTTAAAGTTAGAAATAATAATATCCCAAAGAACCACAAAACATAGTTTAACCGCAGGTTTCCAGTGAATATGCGGTGTGCGGGTAATAAACGGTTTGACTAAGCGAGGGATAATTAAGCCCAAAAGCATAGCAGTCAAAAGATCACTCGCATCAAGACTATGCGCCAGCATCAACCAAAATAAAATGATGAGAACCGAAACAAATGGATGTGGAAACCAGCGTTCAAGCAAATGAGATAACTGCATTGTTATGGCTCCATAGGTTTCAATTGACTTTCATCAACAATGGTAGGCGTTTGGAGTTTGTCCTGTTGCTGAATTTGTCGTTGTTTATATTCAGAAATATGTTCGCCATTGAGCGTATCTTTCGAAATAATATCTGGAACAAGATAAGCATTATGATCTTCAACCTCACCGCCATACTTCGTTTCCGGTAAGTAACTTGGGTCATATGGCTGTACACTAATGAACTCACCGTTTTGATCTACTTTAAGAATAGAGTGTTGGTAAAGCGCATGGTCTTGGATCTGTTGTGCGGTGCTTAATGTGTAATGCTGAATTGGTGCAGCAAAAACAACATAAGCGATTAAACCAGCCAGTAATAGATAAATGACTTGATCGTTACGTGGCGGTGCGCGTTCCGGTAAAGCACGATAAAGGATATAAGCTGGCTGGATTGGATCTTCTTCTGGAGGAGTAGCGCGCCAGAATAAGATAAAACCAACACGTGTGAGAGCAATAATACTTAATAGGCTCACCACAAGCACAATACCAATAATCCAGCCTTGATAACTAGCTTCAACTGTCGCTTGTAAAATGAATACTTTTCCAAGAAAACCACTAAAAGGTGGTAAACCTGCGAGCATCATAGCAATCAAGAAATAAGTCAGCATAGCCGCTTTTTCTTGTTTAATTCTTGGGGCAACTTTTAAATGATCTTTAAAATCTCCACGTTGTGAAGTGATCCATCCACAAAATAGATAAAAAGCTGCTCCGATCAATGTACTGTGTACTAAGTAATATAAAGCGCCAGACCATGCCTGTGTATTAGACATGGCAATTGCTGTAAGCAAGGTGCCAATTGAAGAAAGGACCATAAAGCCGACAAAGCGACGTAAACGATCTGCCCCAATTGCGGCAATCACACCATAGAGTGAAGTAATTAAGCCAATAGGAAGTAACCAGCTTTTTAAGATTTCTTGACTAAGTGCATCGTCAAATACTGTTCCATTTACACGTAAAATAGAGTAGATCCCGACTTTAGTCATGATGGTGAAAATTGCAGCTACAGGCGTACTTGCAACAGCATAGGTTTTTGGTAGCCAAAAACCGACAGGAAGCATTGCTGCTTTAATACCGAAAACAACAAAGAGAAGTAGCGAACCAGCGACTGCTAATTTGTGTTGATCTGCTTCGAGTGTCGGTATAAGGCGTGAGACATCCGCCATGTTGAGGCTACCCACGCTGCCATAAATCATACCAAGCCCAATTAAGAAGAGGGCAGAGGCTAAAAGATTGATAATGACATAGTGAACACCAAGCTGAAAACGAGGTTTGCCTTGTCCATGTAAGAGCAACACATACGAAGCCATCAATAGGATTTCAAAAAAGACGAAAAGGTTAAATAAGTCGCCTGTTAGAAATGCTCCACAGATCCCCATTAATAGAAAATGTACCATGGCATGGAAATAGCGACCACGGGTGTCCCAATTGTCGCTTGCATACCATAGAACTGGTACTGCTAATGCATAGGTCAGTGCCAGCATAAAGGCTGAAAGACGATCAAGTACAAGCACAATACCAAATGGCGCTGACCATTCACTTAGTTGGTAAACAGTAATCTGGCCAGTGCTGGCGTAACTAAGATAAACAATAGCTGTAATTAATCCGGCAATTGCTGAGACAAGACTAATGCCACGACGCCAAGGTTGGCGCCAGTCATCTTTTAAAGCACCTGCCCCTGGGTTACCTAACAGTAATAAGATAAAAGCAGTAAACGCTGGGATGAGAATGCTAAAAATAGGCGTGTGTTGTTGCCAAAAAGATAAAAAATCAAACATCACGGCTCATCCTCACGTGGGTCGTATGTCGGGGATATATCTTCTTTAGCATCAACATGATCACTACCTGACTCATAACGGCTACGTAGCGCTAGTTGCACAATAAACGCTGTAGTTGCAAAACCGATCACGATAGCAGTTAACACCAGCGCTTGAGGAAGTGGATCGGTTATTTTTGTTGTTTCAGTTAAAATTGCCGGTGAGCTGATTTGTAATCGACCCATAGCAAATAAAAATAGGTTTACTGCATAGCCGATTACAGCCAATCCAAGCACAACAGGGAAAGTACGAGCACGTAAAATCAGATAAATACCTGTGGCAACAAGTAAACCAATAGCAGAAGCCAATAAGAATTCTAAACTGATCATGATGATTCCTCCCGATGTGGTACAGGACCAGACATACTCGAATGACGAGAGTCGCCTAATACAGAGATGAGCAACATTGTCGCGCCTACAACGGTGATATAGACACCCAAGTCAAAACTTGCAGCTGAAGCTAGATGTAGTTTTCCTAGGATTGGTAATTCAACATAGACATGAGCACTGGTGAGGAATGGACGTAACCAGAACCATGCTGCTATACCAGTCAGACCTGCAATCGTTAATCCTATGCCAATCCAGACTTCATAAAGGCGGCCAGACTTCGCTTTTAACAACTGTTCTGCTTGATCTTGACCTAGTGCAATATATTGAATGATTAGCGCCATTGAGGTGATTAGACCTGCAATAAAGCCACCGCCTGGATAGTTGTGTCCTCGCAAAAAGATATAAACACTGACCACAAGCGCTAGTGGTAATACCCAAGAGGCTGTAATACGGAACATAAGCGGTGATGGATTAAAACGATAGGTGAGACCTTGCGTCATTGTTGTGCCGTGTACACGCATACCATCCATAAGGCATAGAGCACCAATCGCAGCGATGCCTAATACTGTAATTTCACCGAAGGTATCGAAGCCACGGAAGTCAACTAAAATGACATTTACAATATTTGAGCCACCACCAAGTGGTAGAGACTGTTGGGCAAAGAACCAAGAAATCGAATTGTGATCACGGGTTAAAATGAGCCACGTAATCCAACCAATTCCTAAACCTCCAATAATTGCTAAAGCTGCATCTCTTAAACGTCTAGAACGAAGAGACTCATACGGTGTTAGCTGTGGAAGTAACGATAAGCTCATTAGTAAGAGAACAGTGGTTACTACATCTACTGTAATTTGAGTCAGTGCTAAGTCTGGTGCTGACATAGTAACGAATACCATCGTTACAACTAGACCAATTGCACCACTAATAAGTACCGCCTTAATACGTTCATGATGAAACCAGAGCATCATCCAACAGCCTGAAAACAGCGTCAGCCAAAGAACTACAGCAATCCATGGAGCATGGGTGAGTTCACGTGTACCTGTGCTCAGGCCTTGATTGAGTAAAGGCATTGTCACTATGATGATGCTAAAAGCGATGATCCAGAACAAATAACTTTGCAATGAGCCATTTTCAGTTTTTTGTTTGATTTTTCGGCTTGTTAGCAACAGATGTTTTAAAAATAAATCAAATAAGATGCGGCCTTGTAATCTACCTAGGCGCGGATCAAGGTCAATTTTACGAATCATGCCGTCTTTTGCTAAAGCAAAATAGAACAGCGTACCGCCCACTAAAGCAATAATACTCATCACAAGAGGAGCGTTGAATCCATGCCAAATTGCAAGGTGTGTACCTGCAAATTCTGGTTGCATTAAGCTTGCTCTAGTTACGCTATTGACCAGTGGTTCTACCAATAACGAAGGCAGAATGCCGACCAAGATACAGAGTACAGCAAGAAGAATGGCTGGAGCACGCATCCCGATTGGTGGTTCATGTGCATCTTTATTTGGCACTTGTTTACCGATTGGACCGTCAAAGAACACACCATGCACTAAGCGAATTGAATAACTTACTGCAAAGATACCAGCCAGAGTTGCAATGATACTGGCAAAGATAACCGTTGAGCCTGAAAGATTTGCCAATAGCTCGGTAAAGAACATTTCTTTAGAAATAAAGCCGTTGGTAAGTGGTACACCTGCCATAGAGGCAGCGGTGATCATGGTGAGTGTGGCAGTGAAAGGAAGTAATTGCCAAATACCACTGAGTTTTCGAAGATCACGTGTGCCAGTTTCATGATCAATAATCCCTGCAAGCATAAACAGCGCTGCTTTAAATGTTGCATGGTTAATAATATGGAAAATAGCAGCGGCAACCGCTAAAGGAGAACCGATCCCAAGTAAACAAACAATAAGCCCTAAATGACTAATGGTTGAATAGGCTAACAGTCCTTTTAAATCTTCTTTGAAAATGGCAAAACACGCTGCCATACAGAGCGTAAATAGGCCGACAAACGTAACGATATTGTGATAGATCGCAGCGCCTATAAAGATTGGAAGTAAGCGGGCAAGTAGAAAAATCCCGGCTTTTACCATGGTCGCAGAGTGTAGGTAAGCAGACACTGGTGTGGGTGCCGCCATTGCGTTAGGTAACCAAAAATGAAATGGAAACTGAGCACTCTTCGTAAATGCGCCAAGCAAAATAAGCAATAACATTGGAATAAAAAGAGTGTGAGCTTGGATTGCATCTTTCATGCCCATGATTTCGCTAATTTCATAGGTCCCAGTGATTTGTCCCAAGAGAACAAATCCACCTAGCATTGCTAAACCGCCCATTCCTGTAATAGTAAGCGCCATCCGAGAGCCACGTTGAGCAGCTTCATAATGGCTCCAATAACCCACTAACAAGAAAGATGAAATACTGGTGAGCTCCCAAAAGACTAATAAAATAATAAGATTATTAGAGAGCGAAATACCCAGCATTGCTGCCATAAACAGCATGAGTAAAGTATAGAGTTTACTTAATGAATTTTTAGGGCCTAAATAATAATAGGCGTATATATAAATGAGTGTACCGATACCGGTAATAAGAAGAGAAAATAATAAACCAAGAGCATCGAGCCTGAAGCTCAGATTGATCCCTAATTGAGGTAACCAATCCCAGCTTTGTTGAATGCTTGCACCACCAAGCACAGTTTTAGCTTGAGTCAGTAATAAACCAAAACTGGTTAAACTGACTCCAATTGCCCCTAAAGCCGTTACTCCACGCGAGAACCGTTGAAGCAATGAAACAAGGGTGGTGCCTAATATTAACGGTAATAAGATAATTATCGGTAGCACACTCGTATCCATATATGATTTAGGCCGAAACCTAAAGGTGAAATTTTAATTTCAGAATAGATAGGAATTCAAAGAGAGTTCCAAAGCTTATTATTCCGAAAACCCAACCAAATTAGAAAATAAAGCGAGAAACAAGTTGTATTGCGCAACTTGAAGAATAAAAACGCAAAATGAAATTTATTGTACACTAAAAAAGCATTAAAAATCTGATGTTATTACATGTAGTAACAACATCTAGTTGTTTTAGTGCCCAAAAAACTCACTCAACTATATATTTTGTGAGTGCGGTTTTTTCGATTATAAAACTTAAACCGAAGGGCTCTCTTCCGGTGTGTCTCCCGCATGAATCATTCTTAATAATTCATTTTTTTGTTGTTCATTCAAACCCTGAATCTGCTGAAATAAAACCTCAATCTGTGCTGGTGTTGGGTCTATTAAGCTCAGAGGCTGTGCTTCTATAGATGGTGTTAAAGGCTCGCTTCTTTGAAGTAAGGTATAGATATGTTCAAGCTGTTGTTTGGTGGTGTTTAGATCAAGATGGCTAATTTTACCGTGTTCTAATTTTAGACATTGATAGGTCGAAGCATGTTCAAGGAGCTCTTCACGACTTCCTGTTGCAATAATTTGTTGGCGTGGGAAGGCTTGATGAAGTCGATTTAAGATCTCGGAGCAATGAGTCGAGTCGAGCTGTGCATCAATCTGGTCAATGAGTAAAACGCCATCCCCCTCAAGGCAAGGGTTTAAGCTTAATGGATTGAGTAAACAAAGTCGGCGGGCTATATCGCCTACTAAAGCAATCCAAGTTTTTGTTGTATTTGAAAGTTGCTGAAAAGGTAAAGTTTGATCTTCATAGTCGACCATGAGTTGTAGTCGAGGCTGATACTGTAGATAGAGGTCTTTAAGCTCAGGCAAAACTATATTCAATGCATTCTTGAGGGCATAGAGATTGGGTGAAGTGAGCTGTTTAGGTTGCCCTGCTAACTCTTTTTGGAGCTCATTTAATAATTCTGTTTGATCTTGCTGATCTGACTGTTTAGATCTAATCCGTTGTACTAGATATGCAGCTTGAGCATTTTCAATATCACTGATTTCTCGTAGCCATTCAAAAAAGCGTGTAAAAGTTGTAAACGGTAGTGGGCTAATATCATAGGCTGAAATGGCTTGAGTAATGCCAGGTAAATTTTTATTAAGCAGATTAATATCATTTACAAATCGCTCGGCTGGGTAGTAAGCGATTAAGGGAAGTCCTTGTAATGGATCTTTTTTTATGACTTGTTGATAAAGAGCCATGGTTTGGTCAAGTTGCTGAGTTTCAACTTGGCTCACTCCAATCCCACTTGCATTTAAGGTTTTAAAAAGTTTCCAGCTACACAGCGAAGAATCTACCTGCTGAGCAGAGGTACTTTCTGGCAGATGACCAATTTCTGAAGGAACTTGAATAGTCACTTCAATTTTTGATTGTAGACGTGACTGAGTAATGTCTTGATCAGGCATGACAATACCGGGACTGCGCAAATCTTTAAGGCGAGCAGGGAACCAAGTTAAAGCATGGTAAGTATGTTTGAGCAACATACTTTTACCAGTTGCCTGTTCACCTAAAATTAAGGTGATTGGCTGTTTTTCATAGTGAAAGTGTATTTTAAGGTCGTGAAACAGAGCAATATGTTTAAATTGGACAGATTCAAGTTTCATAGGCTCACCTAAATATGAGCGCTTCAACCAACCGACTGACGAAGACTTAAAGGCGCCCTTAGTTTTAATTGTTGTATCAGATCATAAAGATGATGGATATTTAGACTTACTTTAGCACGAGTACAGGCAACGTACAGTAATCTTAATTCTTCATCGGTAATCTTGTGTTCTAACCCATTAATTTTAAATTGATAGTCATCTTCAATATGAACGCGGTTCCATTCTAAGCCTTTCGCTTTGTGGGCTGTAGAGATGACATAATCAGCTTGCTCAAGTGGTGTAATCTTTGCAAGCGCTTTTTTTAGTGGGTCGGTACCGTGGTCATCGACAAGTTTAACCAATGGCTTAATATCACTACCTTCATTAGTTTCACAGTATTCATGAACATCATGCCATGAATTAAACCATGCTAATTCAGGTACATCAGTAACCCGTTTTCCTTGCTTTAAGAGGCTTGCAGCATCTACAAAACGGTTTAGTTTTTGATGGTCAGCCTGCAAACTTACTTTATCGCCGTGAACTAAACCAGCTAATAAAAGTTCCATTGCACGAGCATTGGTACGGCACAAAATCGCATCACGCATTTTAGTGTGTGGTTTATTTACAACACTTGATTTCTGGTTTGGATTACCAAGCAGAGGAACAGTTTCATTTAAGCCGCCCAGCAATGCATTGGCAACATCGGCAATCGTTTCACCAAAACGAAAAGAAGTGGTGAGGCGAGACTCTGGCAATGGTAATTGCTGCATGGCATTAATTGCACCACGCCACGCGTAGATTTGCTGATGTGCATCGCCAACATAGATAACCTGAGTATTTTTTTGACGAAGCAAAATGCCCAACATTAAAGGATCGGCATCTTGTGCTTCATCAAATAGTACATAATCGGCTGGAATGTTCGGTTCAGACAATGCCCAAAGTTTGAGGTAAATATCGTGACCAATTCCTGCCTGATGATTTGGGTCGATCGACTCTAACCAGCGGCGTTCAACAGCAGGGTAAAGATGAGTTTGTAACTCGGTAATATCGTCTGGATGTAACCAGTTTGGTGCCTGAATATGTCGAGGAGCAGGGTATTGCGAGCTGGTCGAGCAAAAATAGCTGACAGCATTGGCGACAAGACTTGCGAGGCGACTTGGCATTAAGACGTATTTTTCATAACGTCCACCCATCATGCGTCGCAAAGTTATAGGTTGTAGTCGATATTCTTTTGCAATAAAGCTTGGGCTTAAGCGAGGTAAGCGTAATTTATCAGTCACACCTCGTGGCACACTGCGAAAAGCGAGGGAGTGAAAAGTACGACAATCTACATTACGATGAAATTTGTTTTGTGCTTCGCCTGCAATTGCCTTGTTAAATGCTAGATACATACCGCGCCGTTCAGGCATGGCATCACTAATCATTTGTAAGGTAGTAGTTTTACCTGTACCCGCATAAGCAATCACTTTAAATGATTGCCCAAGACGTGCGTTATCTATGGCAATTGCTTGCTCATAGGTGGCTTTAGGTTTTTCGATATTCGACACTGAGTGATTTTAAACCTTGTTGCGGTTAGCTTTTTCAACTAAACCAGATAAACCCTGACGACGAGCTAATTCGTCAATAATAAGTTGTGGATTAAGATCGAAATAACCCAACATGACAATGCTATGGAACCACAAATCGGCAGTTTCATAAATCAAGTCATTTAAATTACTTTCTGTATTTTGAGCAGCGTAGTCTTTCGCAGCAATAATGGTTTCTACGCTTTCTTCACCGACTTTTTCTAAGATTTTATTGATGCCCTTTTTGTAGAGGCTTGCAACATATGACGTATCCGCTTCTGCTTGTTTACGCTCTTGCATTAATTGCCCTAAGTGAGCAAGTACATCCACTTGTTCTGTCGTGTGATCATGATCGTGGCTTTCAGTTTTGGCTTTATCGCCATAAATTGCAGTAGGGTCTTTTAATTGTGCATCGACAATTTCCCAGCCCTGTGGGGTAAGTTTACGGTAGAAACAAGACTCACGACCTGTATGGCATGCAATACCGCCGTGTTGCTCAACTTGTAATACGATTACATCGCCGTCGCAGTCTAAACGAATTTCATAAACCGTTTGGAAATGACCTGATTCTTCACCCTTGTGCCAAAGTTTTTGGCGAGAGCGAGAGAAATACACCGCCTGATTTTTTTCTGCTGTGAGCGCAAGTGATTCACGGTTCATCCACGCCACCATCAAAATACGTCCGGTTTGATGATGTTGAGCAATGGCAGGGATAAGACCTTGTTCGTTAAATTTTACTTCATCGAGCCATTGCATGTTATTCATGAGGAATCACCAAAGAAATATGAACTATAAATTGATTTCAATTAGATGCTAAAAATAGCTTGTATAGTGTACGGCATCAACGTCGCTTTGCGGAAAAATTCTTTGTCCTTTTTGTCTTTGTCAGCGTAATGAGTAGCTTGTACTTTTTACTCATGAGTGCCTTATTCAGATGGCTGAGTCATTAGAATATTTGAAATCTCAATCAAATTTTGATCTGGATCACGAATATAAACTGAAAGAATAGGATGCATTGCACCAGTACGTTCAATCGGACCTTCTTCAATTTGAATATTTAATTGATTAAGGTGCGCAACTACTTCTGAAATGGGAGTGTCAGAAATAAAACACAAATCGGCAGATCCGGGAGTCGGCTGTAATGCCTTAGGTTCAAACTCGTTACCTTGCTGGTGTAAATTTATTTTTTGATTTCCAAACTTTAGAGCCTTTCTATTACCTTTAAAAGTGATGACCTCAAATCCTAATACGGTTTGATAGAAATGACAGGTGGTTTCAATATTTGAGACGGTTAAAACAAGATGATCAAGATGGCTAATTTTCATGTGTTACTCACTATTATTTGGTTGGGTTAATAGTCAGACAGAGATTCGCTTTCTAAATGAAATACACTGTTTTCTTTAGGTAATTGAGCAACCTGATCATAGTCCAGTTGTTGGAATGGCCCTGTTTTTAAGCCTGAAATTGTAATTGCCATCTCTTTTCGAAAATAAGGGATTTGATACATCCACGGAAAAACTAAATCTCTTAAACCTCCAGCCCACCAATGATCAGATTGATAAAGGGGTGTTAATAAGCGACTAAGAAATTGATAAAACTGGGTGGATGAACGGCGAAGCTGGTGGTAGTTCTGCCAGAGCAGGGACCAATCAATATTCTGGTTCTTTTGAGCATGTTGCAATGATTGAGAGAAAGCCCAAGCATCCAATAATGCCATATTTGCACCTTGACCTAACTGTGGACTCATCGCATGAGCTGCATCTCCAATTACTCCAACTCGACCCTGACCAAATTGAGTCAGGACGACATCGCGGTAGTTTGCAGATAGCCATTTAGGCTGAGTTTGACTGTTATACAAAATTTCTTTCAGCCATTCTGCAACTTTGGGCCAACGTTCTGAGACTTGCTTTAACCAAGCTTGTTTAGCCTGCTCATCTTGTAAAAAGCTTTGTAGTTGTGGTGTAGGTAGACTCCAAAAAACACTTGAAAGGCGCTGTTGAGGTTCAGTTGGAATCGCTCCTGTAGGAAGAATTCCCATCATAATTTTCGAGCGATCATAAAATTGATGCAGAATTTCAGAATCGAGAACTTGGCACTCAGGTACGATACTCCATGCCGCACCCCAAGGATAAGCTTTGTCAACCTTTACCCATGCTTTAGGGCGTAACTGGCTACGTGCACCGTTGGCAATGAGTAGGCTATCAAAGCAAGCATCAAACTTTTGGTTTTGATGACTGCCGAATATCCGAACTTCATCATTATGTTCTTCAAAACTTTCAACAGAATGGTTCATACACCAAGTAATCTGGCTTGAATACTCGCTAAGCTTTTGAGTGAGTACATGACACAAAGTGGCTCGGTGTATACCTAGACCATAGAGGTTTGCTGATGCTTCGTGATAATGACTATTAACTAAAAGGCGCTTATTTGGAAGTTGGCCCTCTAAGCCTGTGACTCTTGCACCTAATGTTAGAGCTTTATCGAGCACACCTAATTGTTCAAATACAGCTAAGCCCGCAGGTTGTAGCAGTAAACCGGCACCTACCGGAGATAACTCATCAACTTGTTCAAAAATAGTAACGTTATTGCCTTGGCGGGCAAGCAAAATAGCAGTGGCTAAACCTGCTGTACCTGCACCGATAATGGCAAAATGAGGTGTTTTCATTGTTTGTTCTTTTGAAGCATTTATAGCTTCAATTTAGCAATGAACGAATAGCTGATCTATAAATTTTTTGAAAATTAAATTTTTTCCATAAAAAAATCCCTTGCATTGGCAAGGGATTTTGAACTTATTTCAATATACGCCAAAGCGCTAATAAGCTACTCAGCACAATTAGAATAATCGAAACAAACCAAGGGCTAATAATTGCAATAGTCAGCAAAATCAGCATAGTACTGCCGAACATCCAACTACGGCGTTGCTGATGTTCCATTTGCAAACGAAGTTGCTGAATTTCGCGTAACTGGCGGTCTTGCCAAGCTGACTGATTTTTTAAACCATTTAAGCTATCAATAATTAAGCTTGGGAAATCTTGAGCGCCTAAAAGCAGGTCAGGTAATTGCTGGCCGAGTTCTTTTACATTTTTGACTGGGTTCATGTTGGATTTGACCCATTCCGTCAAAATTGGTTTTGCCAATTTCCAGATGTCGAGCTGCGGGTAAAGGTCAGTCCCTAGGCCTTCTACATGCACTAAAGTTTTGAGTAGCAGCATGAGCTGTGGCGGAATCTCAAGATGGAAGCGACGAGCAATGTCCATCACTTGAATTAAGATACCCGCAAAATCAAGCTGGTCCATTGGTTTAGATACCATTGGCCCAACAGTACGGCGCATTTCACGTGCTAAAGCATCTTGGTCAGTGCCCGGTGGAATCCAGCCAGCTTGATGCACAATTTGAATAAGCTGCATAAAGTTGCTGTTCATGACAGCAAGCAACATACGGGCAACTGTCATCTGGTCGTGCTTAGAAAGCTCACCCATAATCGCACAGTCCAGCGCAATAAAGCGTGGATTGCTTGGGTTAATGGTTTCTACAAAGACATTGCCAGGGTGCATGTCGGCATGGAAAAAGTTATCGCGGAATACTTGCGTAAAGAAAATAGTTAACCCTTTTTCTGCAAGTTGTGCACGGTCCATGCCTAGACGGTCAAAGGTTGCCGTATCTGAAATAGGGACACCAGTAATACGCTCAGCCACCATGACATCTTTGGTGTCCATGTAGACTTCTGGTACATACATCATGGTTGAGCCAGTGAAGTAATGGCGCATACGACGGGTGTTATCAGCCTCAATACTCAAGTCCAGTTCATTTAAAATGATCTGGCGGTAGTCTTGAATAATTTCGGTGAGATGCAATGCACGAGCAGCTTCAAGGCGGCTTTCTAACGTATTTCCTAGCCATGCCAGAATTTCAAAGTCTTGTAAAATCTGGCTACGAATGTCCGGACGAGTAACTTTAACAACAACTTCACGGCCATCATGCAGTGCCGCTGTATGTACTTGTGCAATTGAAGCAGCAGCTAATGGTTGGTCATCAAAGCGGGCAAATAGAGTATTTACGTCTGCTTTTAAAGAATCTTGAATACGTTGTTTGGCAACATTGCTATCAAAAGGTTTTACTTGATCTTGAAGTAAAACCAGTTGAGCGAGTACCTCAGGTGGAATTAGGTCACGGCGAGTAGACAGTAATTGACCAAGCTTGATTGCAAGTGGTCCCATATCTTCTAAAGCTTCTTTAAGCTTTAAAGGATTTTTACGTTCACGACTCGACCATGCAGCTGGATGCATTTTAATAATATTTAATGCATGCTGAGCTTTAACTGGTAATTCATCCGCAGGGAACAACGTATCGAGTCTATAGTGCGCTGCAATACGCCAAAGTTCGAGTAAACGTGAAACGTGCGGAATCATATAAAGTCTTACCTAGTCTTGAGAGGGTTGTAGTTGTGCATTGAGTTGCTGCAATCTTGCTTCAAGACGGTCAATGTCTTGATTAAGCTTGCGAGTTGCTTGAGTTAAGTCGTCCATTTCCCAGCGAGGGGCAAATAGGCCGCTATCTTCTTTTAAGGCATCTTCAGCAAAAAACAGATGGCTTTGTACCGAGCGTTTTAAATGTTTTGGTGCAAGTTGAATCTTGCCAATTTCATGAGCGAGTTGAGGACCCACCCATCTTGATAAATGCGCAGCTAAATCAGGTTCAGCTTGCTGTATAATTTTTTGAATATCCTGTAATAGGTGATAATCACCTTGGAGCGGGATATTCCCAATCTGGTCTGGATCGCTGACCAATAATTTAATCAGTTCAACGACATCTTTAACATGCAAAGTTGCAGTTGCTTCAGAAATTTTGAATTGGGCATCAAAAGGACGCTGTTCAAAAATAGAAGGCTTTTCACTATGACCTGTTACGGTAGGTTCAAGACGTACTTTTTCTTGGTCAAAGAACACATCGACAGAAAGCTGCGGACTATCAATCACAACACGCAACATTTTGCCCTGTAACTGATTAAGCTGAATGCGAGTAACCGCATCCAGATCGATCAGATGATGAATGATACGTTCGACTGCACCGAGTGCCAGAATCGACCACATATCGTTATCCCTTACAGTTTGAAGCCACGGTGAACGGCAACGATACCGGCAGTAAGGTTGTGATAGTCACAGTTCTGGAAGCCAGCATTTTCCATCATACCTTTTAAGGTGCGTTGGTCTGGGTGCATACGGATTGATTCAGCCAAATATTTATAGCTTTCTGAGTCATTCGCAACCAATTTACCCATAATCGGTAAAGCGGTGAATGAATAGAGGTCATAAAGTTTTGAGAATGGCTCAAATACAGGTTTAGAAAATTCAAGAATCAGTAAACGGCCACCTGGTTTTAATACACGGAACATAGAAGCAAGTGCTGCATCTTTATCTGTCACGTTACGTAAACCAAAGCTAATGGTTACAAGGTCAAAGCTGTTGTCTGCAAAAGGTTCTAATGTTTCAGCATTGGCAAGAACGAAGTCAACATTGGTACAGCCTGCATCAATTAGACGGTCACGGCCAACATTGAGCATAGATTCGTTAATGTCTGAAAGTACAACATGACCTTGCGGACCAACTTCACGGCTAAACACTTTTGCTAAGTCGCCTGTACCGCCAGCAATGTCTAACACGTGTTGACCACGGCGGACACCAGACATGTTAATTGCAAAACGCTTCCACAAACGGTGAATACCAAATGACATCAAGTCATTCATCAAGTCATATTTGCTTGCAACTGAGTGGAAAACTTCTGCAACTTTTTGTGCTTTATCTTCAGTTCTAACTGTTGAGTAACCGAAATGTGTTGTTTCACCAACGTTGCCAGTATTACCAGCACCACGAGGTAAATTGTATTTAGGTACAGAGCCATTCACAGGTGTGTCTGTTAAGGTTTGCTGTAAAGTTTGTTGTTGCCCTTGAGGAGTACCTTGAGGTAAAGGTGAGCTTAGGAATGGGCTAACTTTGTCTGAACTTTGTGCCTGCTCAGTTGGAGATGTTGGCTTTTGGTTTTCGTTAGACATATTGTCTCTCCTAGACTCAAACTCAAGTGAAACGGAATAAGTTCTGCATGATGACAGATTTTGTCTATTTTTACAGGCATCATCATGCAAATATAATGAATAAAATCTCAACTTCGCGAGGTTGAGTTTTTCTATGTGCCGACCTTATCACACTCTAAACGGATTCGGATGCCCTGAATGTACATTTTCAATAATCTGGCGTTCTTTTTCAGTAAAAGTCTTAATAAAGGTCTCGGCTGATTTTAACGGTTTCATCGCACTAAAACCATCTTGAATGAAATCATACATCAATTCGAAGTGATATTTTTGGGCAATACCTTTACACATTTTAAAAGCAGTAAACATCATAAATGAACGCATGTATTTATCGAGTGCTGCACCTAAATCGTCAAGAAGAGCAAGTTGTTGATAACGAGCTTCGGCCTGATCAAGCTTGATTAAGGTTAAACGCATAATTTCATCAGTGAGTACTGTATCTGCGGGATAGTCCTCAAGAAGTTGCATTGCTACTTGCTCATCAAGTTGGGTTGCAAGTACAGCCAAACTTACTGATTTAGTACCTGTTTTAATTGCATTCTCAGGTAAGACTTTTTCTGCTTTATGCGCATATTTCAATAAGCGTTCGATTTGAGCTGCAAGAGCATCAAATTCTGGGCCACCATATAAACGATTTAAAAAGTACTCTGACATAAGCTTGTGCGCTGGCAGATTAAAAAAGTCATGATGGGTATCTTTCATCCGCTCTTTTAACCATGTTTGTACATCTTGCAAACGCTGAGCAAGTACTGGATTATCGTGATAATTAAATGTTTTATATTGTTGTAAAAGATCATCAAAAGCAGCGAGTTTAGACATTTAAGGCTCTAATATTGGGCTATTTGCAAAAAATCATAAAAGGCATTGTAACCTTGTACTATGGCGAGTAGATGTAAAAAAAATGATTCATGCGTCAATTTTTAAACAGAATTTTGTCGCAATGACATAATTTGTATAGCAATTCATCATTTAAGCGCATAAGTTAAAGATCATCGAAATTAAACAATAAAAGATTAGAGCCGTGGACTATGAGTGAACAACAACCAAAATTTGAGATTCGTGATGAAGAACAGCTTTCAGTCGATTTGATTGAAGCACAATATGCTCTAAAAGAAAGTCGAGGGAAGCCGAATGCTAAAAGCACACTGATATTAATGAGTGGTATTGAACTGGCTGGAAAAGGCGAGGCTGTTAAGCAACTTCGTGAATGGCTAGATCCACGATATTTACGAGTCAAAGCAGACGCGCCGCGTGTGCTGACAGATACAGAAGCATTTTGGCAATCTTACTCGGAGTTCATTCCGACTGAAGGGCAAATTGTGGTGATGTTTGGCAACTGGTATAGCGATTTGCTCGTCACGGCAACGCACGTGTCTGAACCTTTGGATGAAGCACGCTTTGATGCTTACGTTGAAAATATGCGGGCATTTGAGCAAGATTTAAAAAACAACTATGTCGATGTGGTCAAAGTCTGGTTCGATCTGTCATGGAAATCACTGCAAAAACGTTTAGACAAGATAGATCCATCTGAACAGCACTGGCATAAGCTGCATGGCCTAGACTGGCGTAATAAAAAACAATATGACACTTTGCAAAAGTTACGCCGCCGTTTTACCGACGATTGGTACATTATTGATGGCGAAGATGAAAAGCAGCGTGATCAGTTTTTTGCGCAATACCTTTTACAACACATGCGTCAACTTCCAGAGCATGAAACCGAAGTTAAAGGAAAATGGCAGCAAGCTAAAATTCCAGAGAGTTTATTAAACCCTTCTAACGAACCACTTGAAAAAGCAGAATATAAAAAAGAACTCGATAAACTGAGTAAAAAAATTGCCGATGCCATGCGTTTTGATCAACGCAATGTCGTCATTGCTTTTGAAGGCATGGATGCAGCTGGTAAAGGTGGGGCCATTAAGCGAATCGTTAAAAACCTAGACCCGCGTGAATATGATATTCACTGTATTGGAGCACCTGAACGTTTTGAAGCACGTCATCCTTACTTATGGCGCTTTTGGAACCGCATTAATGAGGCCGAAAAAATCACGATTTTTGATCGGACATGGTATGGACGTGTACTCGTTGAACGTGTCGAAGGTTTTGCTTCACCTTTAGAATGGCAGCGTGCCTATGATGAAATAAACCGCTTTGAAAAAGATTTATTTGATAGTCAAACGATTGTAGTAAAAATTTGGCTGGCGATTAGTAAAGATGAGCAAGAGCAGCGTTTTAAGGCCAGAGAAGAAACACCGCATAAACGCTTTAAAATTACCGCAGAGGATTGGCGTAATCGTGATAAGTGGGACGATTATTTAAAAGCGGCCGCAGATATGTTTGAGCGAACTAGTACTGAATATGCACCTTGGTATATTGTCGCAACCGATGATAAATATACTGCACGTTTAGAAGTGTTGAAGGCCATTTTAAAACAACTGAGAGCAGATTAAGCTCTCAGCTACAAGGCAAACATTAATTTACAATAGTGCTACGGCTTTTTTGCTGAATACGTTTTGCAAGGTTATAACTGTCATTCAGATGAGTTTCTGCTATTTTTTTCATCATGAAATAGCCCAAACTTGCTGCTACAATTTGCCCACCTAGTGGTATAAATTTAGTCACCTGTTTCGTTACGATTTTGCCAAGAAAGCCATTAAATGTTTTTTTAACTGTAGTACGCGCTACTACAAAGCCTGAAAATTCAAAACCGCGTTTACGTAGTTCATCCCAATGAATTGTTTTAGTTTTCGGGTCGTAGACACTCACGTGTTCAGGTGCTAAGCCAAAACGGGAATTGATATCTGGAATAAGGTACGACAAAATTCCCAAATCGACTGCCACGTCAAAAAAAGGAATCGGTACAATTGCCGCTCCTGCTGAGACGTAAGCTCTTTTTTTGATGAGATCATGACACTCATCGCGAATTTGTTCCAGATTTAGGCTAGGATCAATATAGTCAGGAATCTTGTCAATTTTCATAATGTCTACCTGTATAAGTTTCTTGATGGCGTCATTTAAACCAAGTGTAAGTGACCCCAAAGTTAAATTATGCTGTGTTTAAACCAACGTGACATAGTCAGATTCAGTTGTATAGTAATGAATGTTTATGATTTTGTGCATAAATTATGCAAGCAGGATATGAAATAAATGGGGATTCATGTTATTCAAAGTCAACGTATTGATGTGTTGTTGCAAGGTGTATTGACGTCTACATCTCAAGCTTCAACGCATCCATTACAGGTTTTGAAAACCCAGCATTTTATTGTTCCAAGTCCTGCGGTCGAGCAGTGGCTGATACAAAAACTTGCAGAACAGCAAGGCATGAGTGCTAATTACCAGTTTCACCAACGGGTACGCGGCTTCCAGTGGTACGCCTACCAGCAAGTTTTAACTGCGCATAAAGAACAGGTTCGTAAAGCGAACATCCCACGTTTAATTTTTAAATGGCGGGTGCATCAAGCTTTGCACGAATTCATTCAACCTGACACGATAAGTATAGATTCGTCGCATCCTTTACATTCTATTGTCCAGCGTATTTATGACAGCGCAGATCGACTCGAACAAGGCATAGACAAACAATTAAAAAAACAAAAAATGCTGTACTGGGTCGCTGAGCAGGTTGCCGATCTATTTAGTAACTATATGATTTATCGTGGGCAGTGTCAGCGTGGTTGTGAAAATAGTTGTACCTGTCCGGAAAACTGGTTGTCTGCTTGGGGGCAGGGCCGAGCACTCGATATTGAAAAATATATTGTGCAAAAAGATGAAGAAGTGACTGCTTTTGCATTACATCAAACTGAGGAGCTAGAACGTTGGCAGCGTTGGTTATGGCAACAACATTTTCATGATGACTTTTTGCAGATGCAGCAAATTGATGCATTGTTTTGGCAAGAGTTAGATCATCCAGACCGCAGTAAGCGTGCTATTACAAGATTACCTAATCAGGTGGTGATCTTTACGTTATTAGATTTGCCGCCAAGCCAGTTACAGTTCTTGCGCCGTTTAGGACAATACGTTGATGTACTGATTTTGCACTATAACCCTTCACAAGAATATTGGGCCGATAGTGTCGATCCACTCTGGAAACAGCGTTATGACTTAGGGGTAAAAGAGCGTTTTATTGCGAAAAATCCAAAGGCTACTGATGCTGAAATTAGTGATTTCTTTAATAAATTTACACTCAACTTTAATGCTGAAGCGCGTGAGTCCAGACATCCGCTTTTAACCCGATTGGGTAAACAAGCCCGCGACCACTTTTCGCTATTGTCGAATTTATCTACGGGTGAAGAAGGTAAGTGGGTTGATGCTTTTGTGGATGATTTTCCTGAAAGTCTGCTCGGTAAAGTTCAGTCAGATATTTTGCATTTAGTGGAACCTCAAGCTAAGCAATATGAACTCGCTCCAGACGATGACTCGATTCAGATTCATGTTTGTCATTCAACTTTACGTCAGCTTGAAGTTTTAAAAGAGCAATTGATTGGTTGGTTGTCTAAACCACATGAACAGCCGCGCCGACCAAACGATATTTTAGTTTTAGTTCCTAATTTGGCCGACATAGAGCCTTTAATTCGAAGTGTATTTCCTGCTACTGCCACTGAGCAGGGTGTGCATTTGCCAGTAAAGATTGCAGGTGTTGCATCACTTGATGCACTGAATGCTTGGCGTGCCGTGATTGGGCGTATTCAACTGATGCAGGGGCGTTTTAGTTTTGATGATTTTGCTGATTGGTTAAGTTTGCATGCGACTCAACAACGTTATGAACTTGAATATGTTCAGGTTGAGCGAATTTTAAATTTGCTTGCCGATGCAGGCTTTAAACGAGGGCTTGATGCAGAGCATCTCAAGCGCAGTTTGTGTGACGGTGATGATGATTACCGATATAGCTTTAAATTTGCCTTAGAGCGACTGGCTCTTGGCATTGCCGTGCCTGTACATGCGACGTTTAATCAGGTGTTGAGTTATGCCAAAGTTCAACCGAGCGATTTCGAGCTGATTGGTACACTCATTCAGATTTATCAGGATTTGAACGAGCGCCGTGATTGGCTGACTCTGCATGAACAAGGAAAAGTCTATACCGTTGAATATTGGCTTCAGGTACTAGGCAAAGATATTGTTGAATTTGAGCAGGTTGGTGTTGCTGCCCTAAAAGCTGTGCGTGAAATTGTTAAAAAACAAGAGCGAATGTTGACGCTCGCAAGCTATTACGCCGAGACAGACACAGGAACTTTGCGCAAAATCACCTTGCCACTACCTTATATTATTGAAGAAATTCAACGGACATTAGAAAGTCAAAGTGCGCAAGCTGAGCCGACTGGGCAAATTACTTTTGCCCAAATTGGACACATTCGACCGTTACCTTATCGTTTAATGGTCATGCTAAATCTTGATGCAGGGCAATTTCCAAACCGCGATACCCATGTTCCATTTGATTTAATGGATGCACTGCGCCAACAGTTAGGTGACCGCTCTCGACTTGAAGATGATCAAGGTGCTTTTTTAGATGCTTTATTATTAGCACAAGACAATTTATGGCTGTTTTATAACGGTTTTGATGTGAATGATGGTGAGGTGCGAGAACCTTCCAGTATTCTTCAAGAGTTCCGTGAACACCTTGCCTTGATTGTGAAAGCTGAAGATGGTGTACCTGAAAATGTAGTTATTGAAGGAATTGAGATTCCATCACAATTAAAACAACTCTATCACTTACATGACTTACAGCCCTTCGATCCGAAAGGTTTTACTGTAGAAAAAAGTGTTATTCGCTATCAAGATCATTGGTTTAAGGTCGCTTCACAAATTCAGCAAGTTTCAGGAAACCGTCAACCTTGGGCGAACACAACCTATCCGCTACAAGCACCGGACATGTTGGTTTTAGAGAGCCAACAGTGGATACAGGATGTAACATTCCCTGCACGCCTCTATTTAAAAACTTTAGGGGTAGAAAACTTAGGAAGTGTCGGAGTGCTCGACCAAAATGAACCTTTATTATTAGATGGTTTAGGACGCTATGCGATCCGACATTTTTTACAACAATCTGAACAGCAAGCACAACCTGAAGTATTAATTGATCAGTTGCCTGTAGGTAAAGTCAAATATAGCGCATGGCAACAAGGTGTTTTTGAGCAAGAATGTTTACTTGAACGACTTCACCATTATGCACCGGCAGTGACACAAACAACTCAGCGTATTTGGCGAATTGCTAAACAGCTTCATATGAATATTACCGTTCCGAAGTCTGAAACTCGGGACTGGGTCAGTATGGAACCTTCAAGTGCTCGCGCAAAAAGACGTGCTAAAGTTTGGTTAGAATATCTGCTCTGGTTAGCTTATTTGAATGAGGGTAGTGCAGGAGCTGAAAAGCGCCGTATTGTGGTTTTTAGCGATCAAACCGTGATTTGTAGTGGAGTGAGTTCTGAACAGGCTCGGCAATATTTACAGCCATGGTTTAAAATCTGGCGCCATGCACAGCAACAACCTTTGGTTCTACCAGCAGCCTTATTATTAAAGCCGCTAGAAAAAGCCAAAGCATATCAGTGGGAAACAACAAATCAGGCAGAAAAAGCAAAACTGGATGAGAAGAGCTACACTGAGCTGTTAAAATACTGGAATGAAACAGGGTCATTTACCACAATGGATATGACTCAAAATGAAGCTTGCAAGTTGCATCGAGACTGGAGTTTTATTTTACAAGAACAAGATGCGCAAGCTTTGCTTCAACATGCTTGTGATGAGTTTGCGTATGATCTGTATCATCCAGTTTTTCAATTTCAACATTCGGAGTAAGACATGAACTCAAGAGTACAGGTGTCTTATCAACCTATTATTGATATTGAATTTAGTGGCTTACACTTAATTGAAGCTTCGGCAGGTACAGGAAAAACCTATACCTTATCAAGTTTGATGGTCCGTATCTTTCTTGAAAAGTACTTGCCTCGACAAGTCATTGCAACCACGTTTACCCGTGCTGCCGCTGCTGAGTTAAAAAGCCGTATTCGCGCCCGTTTGGTCGAAACGTATCGTTACTTAGAGACCAAGCGCAGTTTTACAGAACACGAATTAATTACGCAGGCCGAACAAGAGCCTGACTTATTACTCCAACATATTTTAAAAAGCTTTGCGACGCGTATTGCCTATGCGTGTGAACGTTTAAAACTGGTCATCGATCAGTTAGACGAGTTATTTGTCGGAACACTCGATAGCTTTAGCCAAAAACTATTACGTGAGTTTGCCTTTGAGAGTGGCAAAATTGAACACGCTCAAATCACTGATGATGCAAAAACCTATAGTCGACAACTGATTCATGATGTTTTGCGTGAATGGATACAGTCTCAACCTCAAACCGTAATTGATGCTTTATATCTGGCAGGAGAGTTAAAAAGTGTCGATAGTTTTGTCAAACTGGTCGAAGACTCACTTAACTTTAGTTCCGCTCATTTTAAACTTCCCGAAAAACCAACCATTCAATTTGAACAACTTGCTCAGCTCAAACAGTTGGCAACAGAAATTGACTTAAGTCTTTTAGAGCCGTATTACTTGCTTGATGGCGAACACTATAAGCATGTGAGCGGGACGGTATTTCGTAATGGGGCGTTTAACAAATTATTTAGCGAGTGTTTACCGCAGCTTTTGCAAGTTCTAACGCAAAGCGACAGCATTTTGGTTTTTGATGGGTCTTTGACTGCACAACGTGAGCTTGTTTTTAAGTTTTTAGGTCAACTTGTCGATCAAAAAGTTTTCAAAAAATGTCCTGCTGAAATTTCAGATGGTTTCTATCAACATCCTTGTATTCAACAGATTCAACAGCTATTTGGTGTGCTGAAAAACTACGCCGAGCAGTTCGACCAGCTTCATATTTTTTTAAAAGCCTATTTATGTGTTGAGGTTAAAAAACGTTTACCACAAGTTTTACAAAATAAAGGTGAAACTACTTTTTCTCAGCAAATTCGAACACTTTCTGAAGCTTTAAAAGGTGAACAGGGACAGCGTTTCGCTGTGTTTGTGCAGGCGCGTTATCCCTTAATTTTGGTCGATGAATTTCAGGATACCAACCAAGATCAAGACGACATGCTGGCGAGCATTTGGCGCCATCCAGAGCGCTACCACAAAGGCTGCATGATTATGGTAGGTGACCGTAAACAGGCAATTTACGGTTTCCGTGGTGGGGATATGCTCACCTTTTTAAATGCCTATAAAGATATTCAAGCCAAACATGGCCGCGAATATAAGTTAATTCATAACCATCGTTCCGTTGCAGATCTGGTTGAAGTGGTCGACGCCTTATTTCAAAGGCAAATCGACTTTGGTGAAGAGGTTCAATATGACCCAATTCGAGCGGGTACTCGACCTCATCCTGTACTGATTGAGCAGAACAATCATAATCCTTACCCTTTGCGCTGGTTAATGCTCAAAGATAAAGAAACAGAGGCTCAGCAAGTTGCATGGAAGATTCGAGATCTACTTAACCAGTCACATGCCGGACAACTATATTTTCAAAAAGATGCTCAGACTCAAACCTTAAATGAAGACGATATTGCGGTATTGTCTCGTAATCATGATGGGCTGGATAAAGTTCAATTTGAGCTAGAGCGTTTAGGAATACGAGTTAACAGGCCATCAAAACGAAGTGTTTTCGATTGCTCGATTGCTCAAGATGTGGGTGCTTTGTTGACCGCCATACTTCATCCTTACGAGGAGGCAAAAGTGAAGCGAGCTTTAATTAGCCGTCTATTTGCCATGGATTTAAAACAACTCTTGCAACTTGAGCAGACAGCTGAAGGGTTAAGCCAGTTTATGACTGGTTTTGACACAATTAGAGAGTTGTGGTCCGCTCAAGGCTTTTTAGTGGCATGGCAACAATGTCTCATCCAGTTTGATATATGGCAAAATTTAGTTGCTGCTCAAAGTAAAGACAATGAACGGGTTGTGGTGAACTTGCGTCATTTAACTGAAATTTTGAGTCAGCACAGTGAGAAATATTCAGGTGTGCAAAACCTCTATCACTGGTATCTCAAACAGTTGCGTTCTCCTCTTGATCGTGATTGGGAGCTAGAACGTAAATTGTCGAGTGAAGCTGGTGTTCAGCTCATGACCATTCACCAGTCAAAAGGGCTGGAATTTAAGATTGTATTTTTACTAGGTGCAGACAAGCCCTTTCGAGAAAATAATAAAACACTCAATTTTTCGACCCAAGACATTGTCAAACCGGACTCAAACCAGACTTTGACTCAACGTGTCGTTGCGATTGCTGACAAGACTTATTTGAATGAAATAGAACTTAAGCAACATGAAGACCGAGCGCTCGCTGAACAGAATCGTCTTTGGTATGTTGCTTTAACGCGAGCAAGCCACCGCGTCTATGCTGTTCTACAAGATCTTGATGGCAAGTCAGTATCAGGTCTCGCATTTTGGAAAAATAGGACTGAGCCTTTTCAACACCGTTGCTGTACGGATGAAATGGTTTTGGAGCAGATTCCACAGGCAATTCACTTAGCCAAACAAACAAGTATTATTGAAATACAAGCACAACGGTTTCCGGAACAACGTTTTTATTCGAGAGGTAAAACTAGTTTCAGTTACTTGGCACAGCATTTAAAACATAAAGCTGGCACAGATTTATTGGCGAGTCAGAGCAATGACGCTGTATTAGCAGAAGATGAGTTGGACTTGGTCAACACTGCTGAAGCAAGCAGTGCTCAGCCGATTGACTGGATAAAGAGTAACTTCCCTCGAGGAACGCTTGCCGGTAATTTCTTGCATGAAATATTTGAACATATCGACTTTCAATGTTCAGATGAATGGGTTATAGAAATACGTCGTCGTTTTAAAAATGACTATAGTAGCCTTTGGCAAGATTTACTTAATAAATATAACGAGAGTTTCCCAGAAGAGGAAGATGCAGAAAATCTGCTTTACCAGTCAGTTGCAGAGTGGTTGAAAGATATTTTGCGAACACCGCTTGATCAAGGTTTCCGGCTCAATCAGCTTCAACAAGAGCAGTATTTGTCAGAGTTTCCTTTTTATTTGGCATTGTCAGATCGGGTTCTAGCGATGACTCGTATTCAGCAACTCTTCGCTGAGTATGGATTGAATATGCCGGAGTTACTTGAGGCTCGTTCAGCACGTTACCTAAATGGTTCTATCGATTTGGTTTATTTTGATGGGCAGCGTTACCACATTGCCGATTATAAAAGTAATTACTTAGGTGATGATCTTACAGACTATCGTAGCGATAGCATTGCTCAAAGTATGTCTTTGGCAAGTTACTGGCTACAAGCAGGTTTATATCTCGTTGCGTTACACCGCTATTTGCAAGTCAAAATGCAGGATTACCAGATTGAGCAACATTTGGGTGGGGCAACTTATCTTTACTTACGTGGTATGAATGGTGAAGCGGAGCAGGGGTATTATTACTGGGAACCTAGTGTCGAGTTTATCCTTCGTCTTGATGCCATTTTGGGATATTTTGCTGAGGATAAAATAGCATGAAAAATGCTGATAAAAAGCGTAATTTGAAGATTAACAAATACTTGACATGTGGATAAGCCTGTCTATAACCATGTGGACAAGCGTGTGGAAAACTAGGTGGATAAGTGTGTGGACAATCTAAACAGCCCTGAACAAGCCGATTTAAGCTGGTTAACAACGTGGAGTAACTTCTTAAATCAGGTTCCATTTACTGAACAATCGCAAGTACCAGAAGCCACTTCTTACTTGCAACAGCTTATTGAAGCGAGCTTACAAGGCGATAGTTGTATTGATATCAGTTCAGAGCAAATTGCAGCACTTGGTCAGCTTGCTATATCTGCCGATCAAGCAACTTCAAAAGTTGCGCCATGCGTCTACGATGAGCAGGGGTTGGCATTATACCGATATTGGCACCTAGAGCAACGACTTGCAGAACAAATTTGTCGATTAAAGCAACAATTAATTCAACCTGTTTCTTGTGATGACTATTTAGACCTGCTTACCGATCCTCATCAACAGGCAGCTTTAAAGATGGTTGCTCGGCAGGGCTTGAGTATTATTACGGGTGGGCCAGGTACAGGTAAGACTTATACACTTGCGCGTATCATTGCTGTACTTAGCCAAGCAATTCCACATATTCGTGTGGCAATGGCTGCTCCAACAGGTAAAGCAGCACAGCGAATGCAAGAAGCCTTACAGAACTCATTTAACGATCCTAAATTACTTGAGTCCGGATTAGTGAGTGAAGAGCTAAGAAATCAGGGAACACAAACGATTCACCGTTTGTTAGGGATGGGACATAGTCAGACACCACGGTTTAATCAAAAACAGCCTTTGCCTTATGACGTGATTGTCGTGGATGAGGCTTCTATGCTGGATTTAAACCTGGCTACTCTTTTATTTGAAGCTGTGCCTGAGTCTTGTCGAATTATTTTATTAGGAGATGCAAATCAGCTCGCTTCCGTCGATGTCGGGGCAGTTCTTGCTGATTTACAGCAAATACAGGCATTGGCTGATAACCGAGTACAATTACAAACCAGTCGTCGTTTTGCTGAAGGGGCACTGATTGGGCAAGTTGCTAAATTTATTCAGGCGCAAACTCATCAACAAGACCATGTAGAAGTTTTACAGCGGTTTGAAGTTGATATTGTTCAGGTGTCAGAATTAAAGCCTATAGTTTTACAAAGTGACATGCCAGATGTGGTTCAGCTTGAGTATTTACCAGAAGGAAATCACGCAGAAGTCGAAATTTATTATCAGAAGCTCATGCTCGGTTTCCAAGGATATGTAAAAAGCCTAAAAAATTATTTAAAAGAAGAACGCTCGATTGAACAGGTCCAAAACGTAGTAAAAGCATTTGATGACTACCGGATTTTAACCGCAGTTCGTCATGGCCCGTTTGGGTTGCAGCAGTTAAACCAATATGCGCAGCGTTGGTTGCAGCAGCAACTTTCAATAGTGACTCTCGGAGGATGGTACGTGGGTCGTCCTGTAATGATGACTTATAACGATTATCAGCTCGGTATTTCAAATGGGGATATTGGTTTGTGCTTTGAGCACAGAACTCAGCCACAACAATTTGAAGTATATTTTCCAAGTTTGAACAAATGGGTCGCTGCAAATCGATTGCCTAAAAGTATTCAGAGCGCATTTGCCTTAACGATTCATAAATCGCAAGGGTCTGAATTTACTCATACTGCTGTCGTTTTAGATCAGGCTGCCAAGAACTTATTAAGCCAAGAGTTAATCTATACAGCCATTACACGCGCTAAGAAAGTAGTCAGTCTTTTGGTGCATCAAGAGGCTTTATTACAAGCATTTACAGTTCGTACTACACGAAAAAGCGGTTTAGTTCAAAAAGTTAATCGGTTAGTTCGTTAAGCCAAACTTAATATTTTCACCCTTGTAAGAAAAAGCTTACATAGATTCGAGATATTTGCTGCTAGAGTACACCCCGTGTTTTTGAGATTATAAACGCACAACGAGCTTGGCACGGAATGTCGGGCAAAATCGCACAATAATAATAACTTAAGTCGAGAGACTGCGAACTTACAATGAAGTAGGTGTATAAAGAGGAAACTTACAGCCGCTAAGCCTTGTAGTTTTGGGAGAGACTACAGGGCTTTTTTATATTTTGATTTTCTAATGCTCCTAAAAAACTACCAGAAAAGATCAATTTTAAGCCTATCTCTAGTATATTTCGGTTGAGAAAAATATATCAATAATATCAATATATTTATCTGTAATATGATTCTTAAATAAGCATTTTTCCTGTGAATTGTTAAGTTATATGTTATACAGAACTGTACGTTAAATGTTGAAAATGACTAAACACCAAATATTATACAGACCTGTACGTTTTTACTTACATGATGATAAGAAAAATACTACTTTTCTTCATAATTGGATGTGTCACAATACGTCACATAAGGAAATAGAAACGAAAACATTGGAAGTGAGTTAAAACAACAAGAAGGATGTGACTAGCATCTCACCAACGATAATAAAAACAGTAATAACACGATAAACAAAAACTACAGCGCAAAAAACCCAAGCAGAAATGCTTGGGTTTTTTATTTGCTTTTAAACTAAGTTGGTTTCATGAGAGTCGCTGCCGAATAAAGAACGACGTTGATCTCTAGGAATTCGTGGGCACTGGCTGGAGATTTGATAGAGTACTTTAGCTAAAGCAGGTAGGTGAGTACCTACTACAGATTTACCTGTCGTTAATAGGGAAACACTAATATCTCTTTCTGGATCGGCCCAGCATAAGATATTGGAGAACCCTAAATGGCCAAATGCTTGTCCTGTCATTGGACCAAAAAGGCCTACCGGGTTACTGCCTAACATTGGCCCTAAAGCATAGCGCATTGGAATTAATAAAGTCCGGTCAATGTTAACGCCTGTGGTTGGTAGTGTTGCTCTGAAAATTGTTTTCTCACTAAAGATTTGCTGACCGCCGTAGCTTCCTCCACTTAAAAGCATTTCAAAGAAGCGGCCGGCTTGTTCTGCACTGGTATAGATGTTTCCAGCTGGACAAATGGTGTCCATAAAACGACTATCGTTCGTCACATCAACTGCAAGTTGTAAACCGCCACCTAACACATGATTCAGGTAGTGATCGGTACCAAGGCGAGGGTGCAGACCTGTTGCACAGTTTAAGGCGACTTCTGAACGGTACTCTGGTTTTAAGCCATAGTTGAAATAGGGCATTCCCATCGGTTTTTCGATAGTTTGATGTACAAATTCACGTAAATCCTGCCCAGTCACCCGTTCAATGACTTCTCCTAAAATATAACCTGCCGTAACAGCATGATAGGCAAGGTGATTGCCAGCAGGAGACACAGGTCGGGCAGCATATAAACGTTTTAAAATTTCGTCTTTATCAAATAACAATTCTGGTGTGACATCGCCATCAATATAGGGAATGCCGCCACGATGTGCTAATAAATGAAAGATCGTTGCACGGCGCTTACCATTGACCCCATATTCAGGAACATAATAGCTCACGGGATCAAGTAAATTGATTTCACCCTTTTCATCTAATAGATGAATCAACATGGCTGTAATCATCTTTGATGCTGAAAATAGGCAAACAGGTGTATCTGGTGTTGCAATCAGAGCATTTTCTTGAAGTCCTGCCGGAGAGTTCCCTTGGGCATATCCAATACTTCTATTCAGCAAAATTTTATCTTGCCTGCGTAAACAAAAGGTAATGAGTGGATAGTTTCCGGTTTTATATAGTGCTTCTATACTTTTCCAGATTTTTTGAATCTGGTGATCGCTCATTCCACCCTGTTCAGCAGCAACTTCATCTTTTTGTCGAATGACTTGCTCAATATTGTCCGGTACTGGACAAGTGTTAGTTGAAAAAATTTTCACACGTCCCTCGCGCTTCTTTCTTTTTATTCGAGGCTAGTGTGAAGGGTTAAGGTCTTGATGTCAGTGTCTAAAATGACAAGTTACTGAAAACTATTTTGCAATCCACCTATAGATACCTTAAAATAGGCGACTTGCTGTAGTGATGCACGGCAGTCAGTTGCCTCAACTGATTAATATCGTTTACTTTTTTAAGCATCTCGGAGAAATCGAATGGCTTTAACTAATGCAGACCGCGCAGAGATCATTGCTAAATTTGCTCGCGCTGAAAATGACACTGGTTCACCAGAAGTACAAGTAGCTTTATTGACTGCTCAAATCAATGATTTACAAGGTCACTTCAAAGCTCACAAACACGACCACCACAGCCGTCGTGGTTTGATCCGTATGGTTAACCAACGTCGTAAATTGCTCGACTACTTAAATGGTAAAGACCACGGTCGTTACACTGCTTTGATCGGTGCTTTAGGTTTACGTCGTTAATTCGATTTTCACTTTGTTTTCGCTATTTCGCATGTCGCAATGCTTTATCGCTGAAAAGAGAGTTTCACTTAATGCTAGGTTAAGTGATTTTTAGAAGGGGCGCTTGTGCGCTCCTTCTTTGCGTTTAACTTATTTTAAATAATTGATCTAGTGTGATGGCTTCTAAGCTTTGTCATTTATCTACCAATCGGTGTAGTCTGAATGCCAAACCTTAGGGGTCTCACTAGAATAAAATTAGGAAAATACAATACATGTCAATGTTTAATATCGTTCGTAAAGAATTCCAATTCGGTCAACATCAAGTCGTTTTAGAAACGGGTCGCGTTGCACGTCAAGCAAACACAGTTTTAATCACTATGGGTGGCGTAACTGTTTTAGTTGCAGTTGTTGCTCAACCTAAAGCAAAAGCGGGCCAAGACTTCTTCCCGTTAACAGTTAACTATCAAGAAAAACAATATGCAGCTGGTCGTATCCCTGGTGGTTACGGTAAGCGTGAAGGTCGTGCTTCTGAAGCTGAAACTTTAATTTCACGTCTTATTGACCGTCCAATTCGTCCGTTGTTCCCAGAAGGTTACTTCAACGAAATTCAAGTAACAGCAACTGTTGTTTCTTCTGACAAAACTATGGATGCTGACATTGCAGCAATGCTTGGTACATCAGCAGCATTGTCTATTGCTGGTACTCCTTTCCGTGGCCCAATCGGTGCAGCACGTGTTGGTTTAATCAACGGTGAATATGTTCTTAACCCGAACTTTGAACAGTTGAAAGAAAGTGACCTTGACCTTGTGGTTGCAGGTACAGAATCTGCTGTACTGATGGTTGAATCTGAAGCGAAAGAACTTTCAGAAGACCAAATGCTTGGTGCTGTGCTTTTCGGTCATGACGAAATGCAAATTGCAATTCAAGCAATTAAAGAATTTGCGGCTGCTGCTGGCGCTGTTGAATCAACTTGGGTTGCTCCAGCTAAAAACGAAACTCTTCTTGAGCAATTAAAAGCAGCTTTCGAAGCGAAAATCTCAGAAGCATATACAATTGCAGTTAAACAAGACCGTTATGCAGCACTTGATGCACTTTATGCAGAAGCTTTAGCTCAGTTTGTTCCAGAAAATGACGAAACTGGTATTGCTGATGAAGTAAACGAATTATTCGAAGACCTTAAATACCGTACAGTACGTGACAACATCTTGTCAGGTAAGCCACGTATTGATGGTCGTGATACTAAAACTGTTCGTGCTATCGACGTTCAAGTTGGCGTATTAGATCGTGCACACGGTTCTGCATTATTTACACGTGGTGAAACTCAAGCGTTGGTAACAACAACTTTGGGTAATACTCGTGATGCGTTAATGGTTGATACCCTTGCTGGTACTAAGACTGACAACTTCATGTTGCACTACAACTTCCCTGCATACTCTGTAGGTGAAACAGGCCGTGAATCTGGTCCTAAGCGTCGTGAAATTGGTCACGGTCGTTTAGCACGTCGTGGTGTTCAAGCAGTTCTTCCTGCGGCTGACCGCTTCCCGTATGTAATTCGTATTGTATCTGACATTACTGAATCAAACGGTTCATCTTCAATGGCTTCTGTATGTGGTGCTTCATTATCACTTATGGATGCAGGTGTTCCGCTTAAAGCACCAGTTGCGGGTATCGCAATGGGCTTGGTGAAAGAAGGCGAGCGTTTCGCAGTACTTTCTGACATCTTGGGTGATGAAGATCACTTAGGTGATATGGACTTTAAAGTAGCAGGTTCTGCAAACGGTATTACTGCACTTCAAATGGACATCAAGATTGAAGGTATTACTGAAGAAATTATGGAAGTTGCATTAAACCAAGCATTTGCTGGTCGTATGCACATCCTAAACGAAATGAATAAAGTCATTTCACGTGCGCGTGCTGAAATCAGTGCTCATGCACCGACGTTTGAAGTGATTAACATCAACCCAGACAAGATCCGTGATGTTATTGGTAAAGGCGGCGCAACTATCCGTCAAATTACTGAAGAAACTAAAGCTGCAATTGATATCGAAGACAATGGTACAGTTCGCGTATTTGGTGAAACTAAAGCTGCTGCTAAAGCTGCAATTGCTAAGATTCAAGCAATTACTGCTGAAGTTGAACCAGGTAAGATTTATGACGGTAAAGTAATCCGTATTGTAGAATTCGGTGCGTTTGTAAACATCATGCCGGGTACTGATGGCCTTCTTCACATTTCGCAAATTTCAAATGAACGTATCGCGAACGTAACTGATGTTCTTAAAGAAGGTCAGGAAGTGAAAGTACAAGTTGCTGATGTTGATAATCGTGGTCGTATTAAATTGACTATGAAAGACATTGAACAAGCATAATTGTTCTGGTGACATGAAAAAGTCCGCTTGATGCGGACTTTTTTTATGGCATGATGCAAGTAATACAAAAACAGATCATTGTGGTATGCAGGTTTATTACTTTTATCGCCATCACGCTGACGGCTATGTCTTTTTAAGCCGTGAGCAGCATAATGAACACATTCTGGAGTTTTTCTGGATTGATAGTGTCAGAACGGATGTGGTGAACCATAACGAAGAATGGCAACAAACGATTCAACAGCTTTCAGACGTGGTTATCAATGAATTTCATATGCGGGATATTGCGAATATTGAGCATCCTTGTGCATTTGATACGCTTGAAGAATACGACCTGCTTATTTTTAGAAAGCTCGTTACACCTGATGATGAAATTAAAAATGGGGAATCCCATGAGAGTGTATTTGGTCTAGCAACCACGCCGATTAGCTTTATTTTTACCCCTAAAGTTCTGATTAGTGTTCGTGAGCAAGGCAATAAGTCGATTGAAAACTATATTCAACGTCTCGAAAATATTTTATGTAAAACTTTGGAAGAACAAAACAAAACCCGTAAGCTGCCTAATTCGCCTGTAGATTTATGTTTACGTCTGCTGAATAGTATGGTGGATGGCTACCTTGATATTCGTTCACCTTTAACTAGAAGGGTTGAGCATTGGCAACAACAGCTATTACAAGGGAATCGGCGTTTTAAGCAGTGGCATCAACTGTTTCATGAAAATATGGCCTTTCAGCAGGTCGAAAATCTATGCGAAGAACAAATCGAAACCTTACAAGAGTTTCGTGATGAAATTGTAGAAAACTATCATCATGTTATTGGTGAGAAGACGCATAGTTCTCAAGATCTTTTATTAGTTCGTTTGAATGATTTAATGAGTCATGTCGAACGTATTCAAAAACATACTTTACGTTTACGTAGCGCCATTCAGTCGGCGATTGATTTGCACTTCTCAGCAATTGCCAACCAGACCAATGAGAATATGCGTATTCTTGCCATTATTACTGCTGTATTTGCACCGCTTACGCTTTTAACCGGTATTTATGGAATGAACTTTGAGTTTATTCCAGGGCTTAAATCACCGGTAGGTTTCTGGATTATGCTCGGAGTCATGCTGCTAAGTACTGTTTTGTTACTGTACTATTTTTATCGACAACATTTGGTGGGGCGCGGTGAAAAAAGTGTGATTGATTTACTGGCTCAACAGCATCGCCAAGATCGAATGAATTTGTTTTGGTTTCTGGAATATGAACCGATTAAGCAGACTTTGAAGGAAGTGGAAAAGATTACTCGGTTGAAATAATTCTTCAATTTTTATTGAATTTTTTCCAAATTTGCTTGAGCTAAGCGTCATCCACAACCTGCCCATAATTTAGAAATTATTGTTTTTGCAAAGTAATATTTTAAATGAAAGAAGTGAACAGGTTTTGTGGATGACAATGGTTTTGGTTACTTTTGCCAAAACAAAAGTAACGTAATTGGCTGATGAAATAGATAGTGAGTGCCCGTAGGACTCCGTCGTCACTATCTAATCTAATGAAAATGCTTCAACTGTTTTCTAAGTTGTTGCACTTCATCAATCAAATCTAACATTACAGCAACTGCTGCCAAACTTGCGTCAAAGTCACGTTGTAGACGATACGCTTTACGTGCACGTGCGACATCTTCACCCATAAACTGGTGTGCCTCAGGTGTGTTCTCGACTGATAAAATATCATATTCAATGAGCTGAAGAATCCAGTCAGGACTTTGGCCGCAAGCTTGGGCAAATTGTTGTAAATCAAATGTCGATTGTTCATCAACGACCTCTGCACTAAAGGTATGGCCGTCATATACAATTTCTCGATAGTGAATGGTTGTCATGATCTTGCTCCCTAATGAGATGAACGAGGTTCGAATGAAGCAAAGGCTTCTGCCAGTTGCTGATACGCTTCTTTTTCTTTTTCAGAATTTGCTGGGGGGAATACAATATTTAAAATTAAATAAAGATGGCCTGGCGTTTTATTTGGTATCCCTTTGTCTTTTAAGCGTAGCTGTTGTCCTTGTTTGGCATTTTTAGGTAAATTGACATGTAAGGATCCTGCTGGAGTTTTTACTTCAATACCTTGACCTAGTGCCGCTTCCCAAGGAGCTACATCTACGGTCAGATATACGTCACTGCCTTCAACATGAACACGGTCTGTATCTTTATACTGGATTTCAATATAAAGATCGCCGTTGGCACCGCCATTAATCCCGCTTTGGCCTTGTCCACTTAAGCGAATTTGTTGACCTTCTTTCATGCCTTTTGGTATTTTCACCTGCAAGGTTTTGCGTTGAACTTCAGGTTCGCCATAAGCGTTTATGGTTGGAATTTGCAAAGTAATTTGCTGTGTTGAACCATGATAGGCAATATCAAGATCAACCTCTATGCTGGCATGTTGATCTTCACCGCGATAACTACGTTGTTGTCTTTGATATTGTTGTTGCCCACCGCCAAAGCCTGCACCAAAGCGACCAAATAAATCTTCAAAACCACTAAAGTCTGCTTGTTCACCACCTGTAAAACCTTGGCGATAAAACTGTGCTCCATCAAAACCACCTTGTGCAGCACCCTGACCAAAGTTATTAAAACCTTGAGGATGATCTAACATTTGGTCATATTCGGCTTTTTTTTCTGCATTGCTTAATGTGTCGTAGGCAACATTAATGGCCTGCATTTTTTCTTCTGCATCTTTTTCTTTGCTGATGTCGGGATGATATTTACGGGCTAATTTTCGATAAGCTTTTTTAATTTCATCAGCAGAGGCTTTGCGTGTAACCCCTAATTCTTCATAATAATTTTTTGCCATAATGTTTTATCACGATGGTGTTGTTTATTTCATTATGAAACGATTTTTAGAGTTTTCAATAAGCTAGATTGTATAAGAGTTGTTCTATTACGAAATCCAGCGGAACGTAAGGAGGTATAGCAAAATTAGACTATACCTCTAATAAGTTAGATAAAACTTTGATACAAGCCGTAAAGAGCAATCAGTAAAAGTAATAAACCGCAGAGGCCTAATATTTTTGGATATAAATGACTGTTAGAAAGGCGGCGGAAAAAGATATAAACCAAAGATAGGGTGAGGAAGTCTAAAACAATCCATGTCAGCGTAAGTAGGGTTAAACTTAAATTTAACTGAGGGGTAATAGAGACAAATTGCGGAAAGAAAGCCGAGAAAAAGATAATATCTTTTGGGTTTGAAATACCGACAAGAAAACCTTTTTTAAAGCCACCATTTTGTGCTGAAACTGTTTGTATCGCTTCTGGGTGAGGTGCCTGAATCACTTCTTTAAGAATACTCAACCCCAGATAGCCAATATATAGGCAGCCTAAAATACGAATGATATTGAGGTAACTATCATTAACACTCAGTACTCCTTTTAAAACCAGTACTGAAATAAAAATTAAAACAAGGGATGCTAGGTTTGTACCAAAAATGGTTTCCAGTGCTTTTTTATAGCCCCCTTTAAGTCCAGCGCTTGCAACTAAAATCATGACAGGGCCAGGGGTCGCAATCATGATAACTACGCTAAAAATAAAGAGAAAATAATCAAAATAATTCATGGTATTTAGGCATCTTATTTATTAGGCTATAAAGTAGCCTTATATTATCCTATTTGAATTAACATGTTGAAAATTATCATCAAAAAATACAGGTAAATAAAAAAGGCGGTATAACCGCCTTTTTATAAAGTTAAAAGATTAACTTAAATGTTCACCAAATAACGCTAAAGCCTCTTCAGCGGTAAAGGTATATTGCGTATTACAGAACTGACAGTCCATACGAATCGGGTTCTGATGTTCTAGGGTTTCATGAACAGCGTCTACACCAATTTGAATCAGGGCATTTGCACAGCGTTCTTTTGAACATGTACAGCCAAATTTTAATGCTTCAATTTCTGGTAACCGAACTTCTTCTTCGTTATATAAACGATACAAGATTTCATTTGCATCTAAATTGGTAAGCTCTTCAGCTTTTAATGTTTCGGTCAACATTGTCAAACGTGGCCATAAATCTTCATCGACCAAGTTTTGCTCTTCTTCATCATGACGTGGTAAGAGTTGAATCAGTAAACCGCCAGAACGCTTATCTGTACTTGCCAACACAATACGAGTTGGAATTTGTGCAGATAAATCGTAATACTGCATCAAGCAGCCTGCTAAATTTACTTGATCAAGCGGCACGATCCCTTGATAACGTTCGCCAAATTCCGGTTCAATATTAATAAATAAAACAGGATTAACTAGGGCACCAAGAACTGTGCTGCTGTCTGTTGCTTCAACAAAGCGGGGATCAGTTTCATAGTCCGCTAAAGCACGAACCTCTCCTAAATGATTACATTCAGCCATCGCCCATTTGAAGGTGCCGCTAGCCTGGATTTGCAAGCTGATACGGCCTTTGATTTTTAGTGTACTTGCAAGTAATGCAGTCGCACTCAACATTTCACCTAGCAGAATTTTAACAGCAGGCATATAGTCACGTTGAGCTAAGATGGTTTGTAGGGCTTCTTCAAGATGAACTACTTCTCCACGTACTGGAAAGTTCTCTATATAAAAGCGTTGGCGTAAATCAGACATAATATTCTCCAGGGCCCTAAGCAGAGTATAACTATTTCGTTTTAATCAAGCTTAGGAAATGCAGCGAAGCCGCAAGCCGGACAGGGGGCAGCTTTGTGCCCATTGTCCAATTATTTAGGCAATGTGAATAAGTCCTTAATATAGCCATTTTCTGAAATCTCAAGTTATTCTAGATGATCTCTTGTAATGTCGATGCGATTTGGCTGTAAATGACGCTTTAAATTAACATCATGTTTTGATGTAGCCTGTTGCTGCGCATCACTTTCAAACAAATGTTCAAGCTCGGCTAAGGCATTACGATGTGTTTCAAAAACCTTCTGTTCGTCTGTATAAATACTTTGCTGCTGTATGAGCAATTTCTCATCATAATCCCGAAAGATTTCGATATTGTTATAGGCTTGTTCATCAGAGATACCGAGTTCTCGCAAAGCGCGGTAAGCCATACCTAATGAAGATAGATACGTTTCACGCCAAATGTATTCAACACCTAAATCTCTTAAAAGATGGACATGGTGACGGTCGCGAGCACGAGCCAACAGCTTTAAGTTTGGATAATTTAATCTAAGATGACGTGCGACATTCATAGAGTCTTCAACATCATCGATTGCTAAAATAAATACTTTGGCTTTTTCAATACCAGCAGAACGCAGTAAATCGGGCTGGGTCACATCGCCATAATAGAGCTTACCGCCGTATCGGCGAACAAAGTCCACTTGATGAAGATTGTTGTCGATTGCAGTAAAGCCTAAATGTTGTAGGCGGGCAATACGCGCGATAATTTGTCCAAATCGACCAAAACCGGCAATGATAATCGGATTATCCTGCTGAGGAATTTCGTCATACTCAGGTGGACGTTCTTTATTAAACAGAGGAATGATCTGAGTTGCCATAATCCAGTAAATTACTGGAGTAAGTACCATCGACAACGTTACGATTAGAGTCACGGGTTCTAATATAGCTTGAGTTAAAACCTTCTCACTTTTTGCAAGACTCAAAATTACAAAAGCAAATTCTCCGCCTTGTGCCAAGCAAGTACCTAAAAGCAAGCTGTTATTCCAACTGTATTTTTTATAGCGGGCAATAGCGGTCAATATCAGCGTTTTGATGAGTAATAAACTGACTGCACCACCAATAATAAGCAAAGGCATTTCAATGAGCAATGACAGCTGTGTGGTCATGCCAACGGTCATAAAGAATAAGCCAAGCAATAAACCTTTAAATGGTGCAATACTCGCTTCAACTTCGTGGCGAAATTCTGAATCTGCTAATAATACACCTGTGAGGAATGCACCTAATGTGGTGCTAATTCCTAAAGTGTCCATAAGCAAGACAACAGCAAGAATAATAAATAATCCTACTGCTGTAATAAGTTCAGTCGCTCCACTTTTGGCAACAAAGCGGAAGAATGGACGCATCACATAGCGACTAAACAGAAATAGACCAGTAAAGGTTGCAATGATAGCCGCAAAATAAGCTACCCCATGATGGGTTGATTCTGTTCCTGCCAATAATGGAATAATGGCAAGTAAAGGAATAGCCGCTATATCTTGGAAAAGTAAAATGGAAAAAGACTGCTGACCATAAGTCGTATTGAGTTGCTGCTTTTCGGTCAGAAGTTGTAATACAAAAGCGGTGGAAGACAGCGCAAGGGCAAAACCAATGACAAAGCTCACAGAAAGCTGCTGTTGAAAGAGTAACAGTACGATCAGCATAAGAATGGTCCCACTAATGAGGACTTGCAGACTTCCCATTACAAAAATAGAGTCACGCATTTCCCACAAACGTTGGGGGCGCAACTCTAAACCAATCAGGAACATTAATAAGATAACGCCAAATTCGGCAAGTTCCATAATCGCTTCAGGGTCATGTGCAATATTTAAAACACTAGGACCTAGAAGTATTCCTGTAAATAAATAGCCTAAAACTGTTGCTATCCCTAGGCGTTTGCCAAGAGGGACTAAAATCAGAGAAGCTCCAAGAAAAATTGTTGCTTGCAGTAAGAATGACATTCATTGCCTCGAATGTATTAGTCTCTTTTAAGTGTAAAGCCAAAAAGGCTTCTTCACACCATGATATTCAAGCCATCTAATTAAATTCTTGCGGATCAACATCAATTGAGAGTCGAAGTTGATGTTGCCGAGGTGCATGAACCAATTGTGACCACCATTGTCTTAAGTAAAAATGGAGGCGAGCACGGTCAGCAGATAAAATCACCATGTGGGCGCGGTAGCGTCCAGCTTTACGCTCCATAGGGGCTGGAATTGGCCCCCAAATATCAATAATTTCACCCGCAATTTGGCGTAAATGTTCTGCCGCTTCATTTAAAAATTGCAAGGTATAGTCACGATCTTTGGATTCCGCACGTATCAGTACTGCATAACGGTAAGGTGGCAGCAAAGCAACTTTACGTTCCGCAAGAGTCTGTTTGGCAACCGCCCGATAATCTTTTTCGATGAGCGTGGTCAGTAAAGGGTGATCTGGTCTTAGGGTTTGTAAATAAACATGGCCTTTATGTTCACCACGGCCTGCACGACCCGCGACTTGTACAATTAACTGTGCAGTACGTTCTGGCGCACGAATGTCGACACTAAGTAACCCAGCATCAATATCTAAAATAGCAACCAAAGTCACGTGTGGGAAATGGTGACCTTTTGCCAACATTTGAGTACCAAGCAAAATTGTTGGTTTGTTTTGATGAATCCGATCATAGATTTTTTGCCAGCTACCGACACGACTGGTGCTGTCACGGTCAACCCGAATCACATCATAGTCTGGAAATAGTTCTTGTAAGTGCTCTTCAACCTTAGCTGTTCCAGCACCTAGGGTTTTTAGGCTTTTTTGCTGGCATTCAGGGCAGTGATCGGGCAAGCGATGAACAGTACCGCAGTGGTGGCAGTGTAAATAAGAATAAGGCTGAGTGTGCAACGTAAAATGCGCATCACAATGTGGACAATTTGCTTGCCACCCACAGCTTTCACAAACCAATACAGGTGCATAGCCACGACGGTTTAAAAAGATTAAAACCTGTTCTTTTCTCGCTAACGTATGCTTAATTTGCTCAATAAGAGGTTGGCTAATTCCATGTTGCTTTTTGACAATTTTAAGGTCAATCAAATGCATTTTAGGCAAAAGCGCATGGCCTGCACGTTGGTTAAGTTGCAGTGAAGTTAATTTACCAGTTTCGACCAAATAATAACTATCGATGCTCGGTGTTGCTGAACCTAAAAGAACAGGACAGTTTTGTAAGTGACCTCGGTACAGTGCGACATCACGTGCATGGTAACGGAAACCTTCTTGCTGTTTATAAGAGAGGTCATGTTCTTCATCTAAAATGATTAAGCCCAAACGTGGCAGTGGCGTATAGATGGCTGAGCGGGTTCCTAAAATAATAGATGCTTTGCCAGTCTGAGCCTGTTGCCATGCTTGTAAGCGTTTGGAGTCATTTAAGCCTGAGTGCAATAGAGCAATATCACAGTTAAAACGAGACTTAAAGCGCGAAATGGTTTGAGGGGTTAAACCAATTTCAGGAACTAAGACTAATACTTGCTTACCTTGCTTTAGCACTTCATGCATGATGTGCAAATAAACTTCAGTTTTACCACTTCCTGTTAAACCATCTAACAAAAAAGCTTGGTATTGATGCTGTGCGTTTACGACGTGCTGAGTTGCTTTCTTTTGGTCTTCATTGAGTGTAAGTGGCATTTGTGCCAATTGAACAGGTGATGGGCTAAAGTCGTGCGGTTCAAGCGTACAGTCAACTAGTCCCTTCTTTTGAAGTGCTTTAAGCGTAGCCGTTTCTACACCACTTAAATTAAGAATATTCTCTGTAGTTCCGGCAGGGTGTAACTTTAAAATTTGATACGCATCTTGTTGTTTAACAGAGCGTTTAAGAAGTGCTTCAACATTATCACATGGTGTGATTTTCCAAAGATGGAACAAAACATCCATTGGTTTGCCTTGACGCAATAATGCAGGTAGGGCAGTTTGCATGACCTCACCAATTGGAAATTGGTAATACTGAGCTGACCATGTCAATAAACTTAAAACTTGTTCATCTAAAATTGGTTCTTCATCTAAAAGGTCAGAAATGGCTTTAAGCTGAAAGGTGCCTGTAAATGATTCACTTGGATCAACTTTTTCAGTAATGATACCAATCAGATTTTGGCGTCCAAATGAAATAGCAACGCGTGAGCCTACGTGAGCCCGTTCATATTGTGCTTGGGTGAGTGTATAGTCAAAAGTGTCGTACAGATGTACAGGTACGGCTACACGCACACGATAAACAACTGAATCAGGCTTTGGCGTTATGGTCATAGAGGCTCATTTCGTCAATTTTAAAAAAACGGCATAGCGTCGTGAAGAGGACTTGGGTATTCTACACAGGCTATAGAACGAATATGAATGATTGCGTAGCATAGATGCAACAGCAGCGACTATTATTTTTGGAAAATTAGAACATTACCATGCCTGCATATCAATTTACTGCCATTGATGCTTCAGGGAAGCAGCAAAAAGGGGTGCTTGAGGGAGACTCAGCGCGCCAGATTCGCCAACAATTACGTGATAAAGCATGGACACCAATTAGCGTTGACCCTGTTGAACAAAAAGATAAACATCAGAGTCAGGGATTATTCCAAAAAAAATTCAGTGCTTATGATTTGGCGCTCATGACCAGACAACTTTCGGTTTTAGTTGCTGCTGCTATTCCACTTGAAGAAGCTTTGCGTGCCGTGAGTAGGCAAAGTGAAAAAACACATGTGCAAAATCTTTTATTATCTGTGCGTTCTCGAGTTTTAGAAGGGCATTCACTTGCACAAGGTATGCAGCAGTCTGGACGTTTCCCTGACCTTTATATTGCAACGGTGGCTGCTGGCGAGCGCTCGGGACATTTAGATCTCATTTTAGATCAGCTTTCGGATTACACCGAAAACCGCTTTGCCATGCAAAAGAAAGTTCAGGGTGCCATGATTTATCCAATCATTTTAATGCTGATGTCTTTTGGTATTGTGATGGGTTTAATGACTTATGTTGTGCCAGAGATTGTAAAAACTTTTGATCAAAATAAAGATGCTTTACCGTGGATTACAGTCGCTTTAATGAAAGCGAGTGATTTTATTCGCCACGCGTGGGTATTTATTATTTTTTTTGCAGTGGTGGGTGTTGTTGCATTCGTACGGTTTTTAAAAACCACTGCTGGACATTATGCTTTTGATCGATTAACACTCAAATTGCCATTATTCGGTAAACTGTCCCGTGGTATTAATGCTGCACGATTTGCCAGTACCTTATCTATTTTGACCCGTTCAGGTGTCCCTTTGGTCGACGCCTTAAAAATTGGTGCTGCTGTGACCAACAACTGGGTCATCCGCGATTCAATTGCACAAGCAGCTGAGCGAGTGACAGAGGGGGGTAACTTAGGTACGCAACTGGAACGCAGTGGTTATTTCCCACCAATGATGGTACAAATGATTCGAAGTGGAGAGGCATCAGGCGAGCTCGACAGGATGTTAGAACGAGCATCGACCATGCAAGACCGTGAGGTGACGACATTTATTTCAACCTTACTGGCATTACTTGAACCGCTTATGCTGGTTTTAATGGCAAGCATTGTACTGGTTATTGTAATCGCGGTTATGCTGCCAATCGTAAATATGAACAATATGATTTAATAACTTTGATATTAGAGATAATGATGAAGATGGTCATGAAACAAAAAGAGCACGTTAAGGATGCTCAAAAAACCTCAAGCCTAGCTTTCGGACTTGCGGCACGTTCGAGCGGTGCTCGAATGAAACGTGCCTCAGGCTTTACTCTCATTGAAGTCATGGTTGTGATTGTAATTTTAGGTGTGTTAGCAGCTTTAATCGTACCAAATGTCATGGGGCGTAGTGAAAAAGCCAAAATTGATACGACTCAAATTGCATTAAAGGGTGTGGCGGGTGCTTTAGATCAGTACAAGCTTGATAATGGCCATTTCCCAACCATGCAAGAAGGTGGGCTAGATGCTTTGGTTAACCAGCCAGCTACGGCGAAAAACTGGATGCCGGGTGGCTATGTAAAAGGTGGTTATCCTAAAGATAGTTGGAAAAACGATATTCAATACGTCATTCCTGGGGCAGATGGTCGAGCTTTTGACTTGTACTCATTTGGAGCAGATGGCAAAGAAGGCGGTGAAGGTAATGATGCAGATATTTATTATCAACCTTAATTAAAATGTAATGGAGATTATCAATTCAGTTAAAAGATAAAATGATAAATACGAATTGATAATCTCTCTCAATCAGTAAAATATAATAACTAACTGAAAAATATAAACTAAAGTTAATGTGGATGTTTGAGATTTATAATAAGAATTATTCCCATATTTAATAGTTACAAGAAAGTTAAAATGTAGAGAAAAATAAGCTATATATTTAAATAAAACCTTTGCATAATAATTAAAAAGCACTTTATTCAATTAAAAGGAGAGATTAAATGAAAGCATTTCTCATATTAGATGAAATGACGCAGTTTCATTGGGTAATGCTCAAGTCTGTCCTATTGATTTTGGGTTTGTTGCCGATTGCTGAAGTTTCATTAAAGTTATGGCTGAGTACAGAGGGAAGTAGCCAAATTATGATTGGTTTCTTCGCATTAAGTATTGTGAGCGCATGGTTAATGGTGAGCTTCTTTACAGCATTAAAAGCGAGCGTCTGGCAAGCTAAACAAATATCAACTAAATATGAGCAATTTCTTTTTAAAGCTTACCGTTATGTACCTATGGTCTTTTTATCGAGTTTAGTTGCTTATTTATCTTTGCAATTATCAATCGCTTTTTAATAATATTTTAAAAACAAATTTTTAGATAAAACGTAGACTAAACATCTACGTTTTATTTTTTAACTGGACTTAAAAACAGGGTGTTTCTTCATTTGTACATATTATATGCTTCAAATCAGTAATTTAAGAACATGGGAAATATGAAATGGAACAAATCGAGTGGAATGATTTTTTAAAAGTAGAGCTTCGCGTTGGTAAAATTATTCAAGCCGATGTTTTTGAAAAAGCGCGTAAACCTGCTTATATTTTGCATGTGGATTTTGGTGAGGAATTGGGTGTACGTAAATCAAGTGCACAGATTACAAAGCTTTATCAGCCACAAGATTTGATTGGTAAGTTAGTTGTTGCTGTAGTGAATTTTCCCAAAAAACAAATTGGTCCTATTCAGTCAGAATGTTTGGTGACAGGATTTCATAATGCAGATGGTGATGTAGCACTTTGTATCCCAGAGTTTGAAGTGCCTCTGGGTACAAAGTTATTGTAAATTAGCGGCGGGATTTAAAAGAAACGTCAACTTTACGTGGACGGTAAACCCAACCTAAAATCAGCAATAAGACCGCAAATCCTAAAATTGGATAATCGCCTAAACGGTTATAAAGAGTTTGGCCTTGCATAGCAGGTAAATCACCTCTCAAGACGAACTCTTTATCGATTGGTGCTTGTTCAGTGATATGACCATTTTGATCAATAAACGCTGTTACACCTGTGTTGGTTGCACGAATAAACCAGCGGCCATTTTCTTTCGCGCGCATCTGCACCATTTGTAAATGTTGCCAAGGCCCAGCAGTACCCGTAAACCAAGCATCATTAGATAAAGTGACTAAAAAGTCGCTGTCTTCTGCATTACGTCTTGTCAGGTTTGGATAAGCCACTTCATAACAAATTGCAGCAGCAAGCGCATGCCCTTTAATTAAGAGTGGTTTCTGGTCGCTCTCACCACGTGTAAAACCGCTCATGCTCACATCATTTTGCATAGCGGGTAATACCCAAGAAAGTAACCCAGCAAGCGGGATATATTCGCCAAAAGGAACAAGACGCTGTTTTTTATAGAGACCGCTTGAATCGCTCCCCGAAGCCATAATACTGTTGTAATAAAGCGGACTGCCGACTTGATGTGATTTTGCAACATCCCAGTAAGGAATGCCGGTTACCCATGCAGTATGGTTCTTTTTAGCTTGTGCATCCATTGCATCCAAAAACGGTTCGATATCGGTTTGGAAAAGCGGAATTGAAGATTCAGGCCATACTATCAGGTCACGGCCCCATTCAGATTGTGTCAAACCAGCATAAATTTCTAATGTTCTAACTTGGTATTCAGTCAGCCATTTTAAATCTTGTGGAATGTTACCTTGAATGAGCGAAACGCTAAGTGGTTTAGCAGCTTTCGGTTTTACAAACTGTATATATGATGCTCCCCATGCACCCAGAACTAACAGGGCAGAAGGGATAACCCAGAAAATACGTTTACGAAGAACTTCGACTAAAGCACATGCTAATACAATGACAACGAAGGAAATTGCATAAATACCAAATAGCGGTGCATAACCATCGAGTAAACGTTCAGTAAAAGCGTAACCTACAAACAACCATGGGAAACCTGTAAATACCCAAGTTTTTGCCCATTCGAAAACAATCCAGAGCGGGGCAAAAGTAAGTGGTGTTTCAGGGAAGAATCGTCGGTAAACCCATGTTTGAAATGCTGTAAATAAACCCATCACAAGGGCCATAACAGCAATCATACATACGCTTAGAAAAGCATTGGTATCGCCATATACATGGATGGAAGTATAGAGCCAAAAAGCGCCTACAAACCATAAGCCAAAGCCATAGCTCCAACCAATAGCAAAGGCTTGTTTAGCTGAGCGCTTATGTAATGTTGCATAGAGTAGGGCTGGAGATAAAATTGCCAACCACCACCAATAATAAGGTGCCAGTGAAAAACTGAATACGGCACCTGAAAATAAAGCAATGAGTAAAGGAAAAATTAAAGGAAGCTGTTTTTGTTGTTGCGAAGAATCTAACAGCTTTTCAAAGTATGCTCTCATTGACGTACAGCTCGAATCAGATGAATAGTGCGGGCATCTGCTTCAACGATTGTAAATAACCAATTTCCAAGCTCAACAGTTTGACCTTGTAAATCACTTACTAGACCAATCTCTTGAAGCAATAAACCGCCGACAGTTTCTACTTCATCGTCAGAAAAATCAGCATCTAAAACAGTATTGAAATGTTCGATTGGTGTAAGTGCTTGCACCATCCATGCATTTGCTACCGTATGGTCCTTGTCAGGAACAATGTACTGAGCATCTTCATCGACAGTGTCGTGCTCATCTTCAATTTCGCCAACGATCTCTTCAAGAATATCTTCAAGCGTAACAAGACCTGCTGTTGAACCATATTCATCAATCACAATCGCAATGTGAGTCTGAGTATGTTTTAACATGCGCAGTACCTGATCGGAACGTGCACTTTCAGGAACAAATAACGGTTGGCGCATGAGTACTCGAATATCGACTTTGGTATTCGGTTCAGTTAGAAACGGCAACAAATCTTTTGCGAGCAAAATCCCGACAACATTGTCAGGTTGATCGGCAGAGAAGACTGGAAAGCGTGAGTGAGCAGACTCGACCAGTACATCAAGAATATCAAGTAATTGATCATCTTCTTGTAAACTGATCATTGCTGTTCGTGGCGTCATGACTTCACGAATTTTTGTAGCTGGAAGGTCAAGAACGCCTTCAAGCATAGCAACAGTATCTGGTTCTAAAAAGCGGCGTGAATTTTGGACTAATTTTAATAATTCATCACGGGTTTCTGGTGCTGTACCTAACCATTTTCGTAAGCCTCGCATTCCCCACGACGGACTTGGTTCCTCTTGCATGATCTTTCCTAAAGACTCAATGTATCAAATGAATACACAGATCATACCGAAGAAAAGATGCTTATGCATCTATAAAACAAGCTAAAAGACAAAACGTATATTGTTATGTAAAAGCCAGTTACAGTTAACAGCTCAGTAATTTGTTTATGCTAAAATGTGAAAATTCTATTTGTTCGAGTTTGTTATGTCAGAGCAACCCATTTCACCTACTGTACAACTCAATACGCGTGGTTTACGTTGTCCGGAACCTGTCATGATGTTGCATCAAGCCATCCGAAAATCTAAGTCAGGCGATGTGGTTGAAGTCTTTGCAACAGATAATTCGACCTCTTGGGATATTCCTAAATTTTGTATGCATTTAGGCCATGAGTTGTTGTTACAAGAAGAACGCTTAGATGAAAATGGTCATAAAGAATTTCATTACTTAGTGAAGAAAGGTTAATAGAATAATAAGGCTTCTAATAACGACGATTAGAAGCCATGAATAATTCAATTTTAATTTGAAATGATAATTTTTTACAAATAAGAATCGTTATATAATTTATAAAATTAAGTATATAATTAAGTATATAAATGACGTATGAAAATGAATGATTATTTTGTGAAACGAAGTTTATTTATTTTTCTTTGGTTTTTCTCAATTGCTGGGTTATTACATTTAGAGATCTCTTGGTTATCTGAAACTGTCGCTATCATTATTATATCTATTCTTATTATTTTAGGTTCTATTCTACTCGGTTATAGAAATACATATTTTGCTCCTGAACCAAAGATAAAGATGAGTCTGATTTTACATACAGGTTTTATGGGGCTTATGTTAGTTGTTGATTTATTGTTTGGGAAGTCAGTTTGGTACTTCGATTTAGCACGAAACTTTGGTTTTCTTGGCTTATTTTTATTAGGTACATTTATTTTCTATAAAAAGAATTTTAATTTAAACGTAGCAAAAATACCGCCTTTTCAATAAGTGGATACTAATAAAAAAGCCCCGAATAATCGGGGCTTTTTTATTACATGTTAGGATAGTTTGGACCACCGCCGCCTTCAGGCGTTACCCATGTGATGTTTTGAGATGGGTCTTTAATATCACAGGTCTTACAGTGAACACAGTTCGCTGCGTTAATCTGGAAGCGTTTAGAACCATCATCATTTTCCATGATTTCATAAACACCAGCAGGGCAATAGCGCTGTGCAGGCTCATCCCATTTTGGTAAGTTCACATTCACTGGAATTGAAGGGTCAGTAAGCTTCAAGTGAGCTGGCTGGTTTTCTTCATGTACAGTGTTTGAGATAAATACTGAAGATAAACGGTCAAATGTAAGCTTGCCATCTGGTTTTGGATAGTTTGGTTTAAAGCTTGTTGCATCAACAGTTTTCAATGCAGCAAAGTCTTGCTTCAAGTCATGTAAAGTGAATGGCACTTTAAAGACATTCTGGTCGATAAAGTTAAATGCACCACCCATCCATTGACCAAATTTATGCATTGCTGGGCCAAAGTTACGAGAGTTATAAAGCTCTTCTTTTAACCAGCTGTTGTTAAATTTGTCAGTGTATGAAGTCAATTCTTTAACAAATAAATCTTCGCCTTCAGTAACGCGTGCAATGGCAAGATCACCGCCTTTTTCTACACCCGCAGCAATCGCTTCAAATACAGCTTCACCACATAACATGCCAGATTTCATGGCAGTGTGTGAGCCTTTGATTTTTGCAAAGTTTAAGAAACCTGCATCATCACCAATCAAGCAACCACCCGGGAAAGTCAATTTAGGCAATGAGTTGAAACCGCCTTTCACTACAGCACGTGCGCCGTAAGAAATACGTTTACCACCTTCTAAATACTGTTTAATCAGTGGGTGAGTTTTCCAGCGCTGCATTTCCATAAATGGATACATGTGTGGATTTTCATAAGACAAGTCCACGATCATGCCCAACGTAACTTGGTTGTTTTCAGCGTGATATAACCACCAGCCACCTGAAGAAGCAGTTTCTGCTAAAGGCCAACCTGCACCGTGCATGACTAGACCCGGTTTATGTTTTGCTGGATCAATTTCCCAAAGTTCTTTAATCCCGATACCGTAGTGCTGTGGATCAGCATCTTTATCAAGATTGTATTTAGCAATTAGGCGTTTACCTAAGTGACCACGGCAACCTTCAGCAAAGAGGGTGTATTTAGCGTGAAGTTCATAGCCTGGAGTAAAGTTATGCGTTGGTTCGCCATCTTTACCAATACCCATGTCGCCTGTTTGAATACCTTTTACAGTACCATCTTCATGATAAAGCACTTCAGATGCAGCAAAGCCAGGGAAGATAGAAACTTCTAACTCTTCAGCTTTTTGACCTAACCAACGAACCACATTACCTAAAGAGATCACATAGTTACCATCGTTATGCATGGTTTTAGGAACCATCCAGTGAGGTACTTCTTTAGAAGTGGTGTCTGAAAGTAAGAAGAAAGTTTTGTCTTCAGTTACAGGGACATTAAGAGGCGCGCCTTCTTCTTTCCAGTTCGGGAAAAGTTCATTGATGGCACGTGGCTCAAGCACAGCACCAGACAAGATATGCGCACCTACTTCAGAGCCTTTTTCAACTACACAAACAGAAAGATCGGGTAAGTTTTTTTCAATCGCTAATTGACGGATCTTAATCGCAGCAGATAGACCTGCAGGTCCTGCACCTACGATGACAACGTCAAACTCCATCGATTCACGTTCGATGTGTTCCATGTAGGACTCCTCAATACTTAAAGGTGGCAACCGTCATATTTAGAAAATTCGGTGCTGCCGTGAGTGTTTTAATCCATAGGCGCAAATATGCTATTGTGCCTTTTATCGTTTGGGCTAGTATAGTTTTAAACCATGATCTAGCCAATTGGCTGAGTCGTAACATTTTTTCGTCAGCAAGGCATAAACTATGGTAAATCAAAATAATTCACCATCGGATATGGGAAAAATACCGTTATCTGATGATAAAAACTTAATGAACATTGCACAATACTTAAAAGATGTACAGCAAAGTCACAAAAGGTCAATTCCACCTTTAGAGCAGTGGCATCCAAAGCATTGCGGCAAAATGGATTTGACGGTGAAATCCAATGGAGAATGGTGGCACGAAGGTCAATTAATTAAGCGCCAAGCTCTATTGGATCTGTTTACCAAAGTCCTATGGAAAGAAGAAGGCAAATTCTACCTGAAAACCCCTGTAGAACAAATTGAAATCGAAGTTGAAGATGAACCTTTATTAGTCAATCAGGTAGATCAGGTCGAAATTTCAGGTGAGCAGTTTTTACAGCTGACAACGACCAATCAAGATGTGATTTTGGTTGATGCAGAACATCCAATTTTTATGCGTGAATATGCGAGGGAATTACGCCCTTATGTGCATGTCCGTTTTGGAATTAACGCGCTGATTCAACGTCAGGCTTTCTATCATTTGGTGAACTATGGAACACTGATTGAAAATGACAAAGGTGAAACTATTTTAGAGCTAAAAAGTGGTAATTTGCTCTTGCAATTAGGCACTTGAGGTTTAAGCTTTAGGGAGTGAAATTTTCTGACACTTCAGTACAGCTATGACAGCCATACAACCTTTATTTTCTGAACTAGAACCTATGCCTAAAGCATCAGCAGATGCCCCAATTGGTATTTTTGATTCAGGAATTGGAGGAATGTCAGTTGCAGCAGAAATTGCCAAATATTTGCCTAATGAACGTATTGTGTATTATGCCGATACTGCCTACGTGCCTTATGGTCCACGTTCTGATGAAGAAATTAGAGAACTGACTGCACGTGCTGTTGATTGGCTATATCGTCAAGGTTGTAAAATTGCAGTCGTCGCATGTAATACTGCCTCAGCATTTAGTCTCGATCATTTACGTGAGCATTATGGTGAACACTTTCCAATTGTTGGATTGGTTCCAGCATTAAAACCTGCCGTATTACAGACACGTTCTAAAGTGGTTGCTGTCTTGGCAACACCTGCTACTTTTCGAGGACAACTCATTAAGGATGTGGTCGAGAAGTTTGCTGTTCCAGCAGGTGTTAAAGTGATGACTTTAACCAGCCTTGAACTTGTTCCTTGTGTAGAAGCAGGTCAGCAAATGGGTGAGGCATGTTTAAAGGCATTAAAAGAAGTTTTACAGCCAGCTGCTGAGCAAGGTGCCGACTATTTAGTGCTCGGTTGCACGCATTATCCTTTCTTAAATCAAGCAATTCATCATCTTTTTGCTAACCAATTCACACTAGTTGATTCTGGATTGGCAGTTGCCCGACAAACAGCCCGTATTTTAATAAAAAATGAGTTATTATGTGACCAAATAGGTCAGAATGTTGCACGCATTGAATGCTACGTTAGTGGGAATAATGCCGAGGCACTGCAACCTGTTTTACAACATATGATTCCACACGAGTTAACTTGGACATTACATAATCTGAGTTGAGTTCTATTGTAGGCATTCACAAGAAAGCGTTTTTTATATTTATTTTTTTATTTGGGGCGGTTCATAATCTTGGCTTATTTAGGCCATATTAAGATTATGGGGCGATAAGGGTATTGTTATGCTCGATACACGCTATCAGATCTTTATTTCAACGTCAGGTCGAGATATGCAACCTGAACGTATAGTTCTCTCTCAAACTTTAGTCAGTATGGGTTTTTTTGCTTGGGGATTAGAACATCGAACCCCCCTAACAACTACACTTGCACGTCGACAGATTGATGAATGTGATTATGTCGTTTTGCTGCTAGGCAGTCAGTATGGAGAGCAGTCAATTTCTGGTGTGAGTTATTTATCTTTAGAATATGAATATGCATTAAGTCAGGCTAAACCCATTATTGTGTTCATGCATGAGCAGCCCGAAAACCGTGAAATACATTTACAAGAAACACATCCACAGTTGAAAGATAAATTTTTCGCATTTAGAAAAAAGTTATTACTTGATGTGAATCATATTTTTTACTTTAAAACTCCACGTGAACTAGAGTTGGCTGTCCGTTTAAATATGCCTTTAATGATTGAGCAACATATGGGCCAAGGCTGGATTCCTGCTCATCAAGCTCATCAGTTAGAAGATGAAATTAGACTATTAAGAAGTAAAATTTCCCAGTTAGAACAGCAGTTAGCAGAATCATCACCGCAGGAAAAAGAGGTTGCTCCACAAGATATTTTTGCATTTGAATATCAGATTCAAGCTTTTCAAGATGGCAACTTTAAAGAGCTTAAACGACAAAGACAAATGACTTGGTCGCAGTTGTTAAGCATATTGGCAAAGCGTTTTGAAACAGCAATGCCAGAAGAGAATTTTGGGATATGCTTAAATGAATATTTAAATCAGGCTGGTCTAGAAGATGCTCGTCAGGAGTTACCTCGCGCTCATGCTGTTGCCTGCGCTCAGATTAACCATAAAGCGCTATTTCGGATTAAAAAACAAATGCAGTCACAGGGCTGGATTGTTCCAACCCAAACTGAAAAATCATATAGCTTATGGAAGTTGACGACTAAAGCTCAAAAAATATTGCTTAGTTATAAATGGAATCATCGGGGTATTCGATTAAAAGCTTAGGGCGATTCAATTTATATACGACAATAAAAGCTGTTACATTAGTGACATAAGATGAATTGAAAGGCATTTACACATGTCGTTTGAACAAAAACCGAAAGTCACAGTCATTTTAGCGAATTTAGGCACACCGGATGAAGCCACTGTTCCGGCGGTACGCCGTTTTTTAAAGCAGTTTTTATCTGATTCACGCGTGATTGAAATACCGAAATTTATTTGGTGGATTATTTTAAATCTGTTTGTGTTACCTTTTCGACCGAAGAGGGTAGCACATGCCTATGCTTCGGTATGGTCAACAGATTCACCAATGCGTGAAATTGTGTTTGAGCAAACTCAACGTATTCAGGCTTATTTGCAGCGAGAAAATAATCAGTTTGATTTAACCGTGATACCAGCGATGACCTATGGTAATCCCGGTATTGATACAGTTTTAGAAAAATTGGCGACTAACCCGCAAGAGCATGTCATTTTATTGCCATTATTTCCTCAATATTCCGCAACGTCTACAGCGCCGTTATATGATGCATTTGCCAAGTGGATTCCAGCTCAGCGAAACTTGCCGGGTCTAACCATTATTAAAGATTATTATCAACATCCAATGTTTATTCAGGCATTGGCAGAAAGTGTTTTAGCCTACCAAGAGCAGCATGGTAAACCTGAAAAACTATTGATGTCTTTTCACGGTATTCCACAGCCGTATGCAGATAAAGGCGACCCTTATGCAGATCGTTGTCGTATTACAGCAAAGTTAGTCGCTGAAGCTTTACATTTAAAAGATGATGAATGGGCAATTAGCTTCCAGTCACGTTTTGGAAAACAAGAATGGGTTAAACCTTATACAGACCAGCTTTTACAAGATTGGGCGAAGCAAGGCGTTAAGTCAGTACAGGTATTAAGCCCAGCTTTTTCTGCTGATTGCTTGGAAACTCTTGAAGAGTTAGCTATTCAAAACGCTGAGTTATTTCAAGAGGCGGGCGGTGGTAGCTATGCTTACATTCCTGCTTTAAATAGCGATCAAGCTCATATTGATTTGCTTGCAGGATTAGTTCAGGCTAATCTTGATGCCCTTACCTATACCTTAGCCCACCGTTAATTGTGTTTTAGCCAGAGGTTCTTATGTTGCAAGTCAAAATTGTTCCAGTTACTGCATTTGCCCAAAATTGCTCTCTTGTTTGGGACAGTGAAACAAAAGAAGCAGTTTTGATTGATGCTGGTGGTGATGCTGCTGTTTTAAAAAATGAAGTTGAAGCGTTGGGTTTAAAGGTGAAGGCTCTTTGGCTCACTCATGGGCATTTAGATCATGCAGGAGCGGTGGGTGAGCTTGCCAAAGAATGGAACGTTCCAGTTATTGGGCCACATAAAGAAGATCAGTTTTGGCTAGATATGATTCAGGAAGTTTCAGCACGTTATGGTTTTCCAATTCCACAGCCTGTAAAAGTCGATCAATGGCTTGAAGGTGGCGAAGTGCTAAAACTTGGCGAAGATGAGTTTGAGGTTCGTTTTGCTCCCGGCCATACGCCAGGACATGTCATTTTTTATAATAAAAATCATGGATTGCTGTGGACAGGTGATGTCTTGTTTAAAGGCTCAATTGGCAGAACAGATTTCCCGCGTGGTAATCACGATCAGTTGATTGAATCGATTAAACGTGAATGTTTTAGTCTGCCAGATGATACTCAGTTTATTTCTGGACATGGTCCGATGAGTACCATTGGCTATGAAAAACAATTTAACCCTTTTGTTGCAGGTAAAGCGGGTTAATCCTCGTAATCATCTTCATTTTGACTACCCTTGTCATGCTGAGGCGCATCTTGGGTAGGCAGTTTATATTCATCATTCGCCCAAGCGCCTAAATCGATTAATTTACAGCGCTCTGAACAAAACGGACGAAATTCATTACCTTCCCAAACACTTGGTTCACCACAACGTGGGCAGGGGAATGTACGTGGCATAAAGCGATATCCTCAAAGTGAAGAGAAATAGATTAGGCAAAAGTCAGGTGACTTGTTAGACTTATGCCGATTTTTATTTAGTTTGATGTGATTATGCAGATTCGTCAATTTCAAGCACAACGTATGCAAGCGCCTCGCGATTTTACCCCAATTGAAAATACCCCAATTTGTGTAGAAATTGGAGCGGGCAAGGGTAAACATGCTTTGCTTTTTAGCGGGCAACAGCCGCAGCACACATTGTATGCAATTGAACGAACCCGAGAAAAATTCTTGGCAATGCAAAAACAGCATGGTCTGGAACCAAGAGATAATTTAATCCCTGTACATGCAGATGCTTTGCCTTGGGTGGTACATGCATTATATCCTGCTCAAGTTGAACATTTCTTTATTCTCTATCCAAACCCAGAACCCCATAATCCAGCACAGCGCTGGTTGAATATGCCATTTTTTGAGTTCTTAATTTCTCGCCTGCAAACAGGTGGAACCATTACTTTGGCAAGTAATATTCCTGAATATATTGAAGAAGCTGAACAACAATTAATTAATGTCTGGAAGCTGCCTTACCAAAAAGAAAAAATTGCTCAAACATCTGCACGTACTCATTTTGAAATTAAGTATTTAGAACGTGGAGAACTTTGCCAACAGCTTGTGATTACTAAACCTGAAGGTTACAGCACACGTTTTGATGAGTTTGCCCCATTACAAGGTCAAGTACATGGCGAATAAGCGGGTTGCCATTATTGGTGCGGGGCCGGCTGGTTTAATGGCAGCTGAGGTACTGAGCCAGTATGCTTATCAGATTGATGTATACGAGCAAAAGCCTTCAGCGGCGCGTAAGTTTCTGATGGCTGGTAAAACTGGGTTAAATATCTCGCATGCCGAACCTTTAGCACAGTTTATTGAGCGCTATGATCATGCAGAATGGCTCAAACCATGGGTTGAAAAATGGGATGCGGGCTGGATTCAAAATTGGATGAAAAGTCTGGGAATTGAGTCTTACGTTGGTACTTCAGGGCGTATTTTCCCTGTCGAAATGAAAGCAGCACCTCTATTACGTGCTTGGATAAAACGTTTGGCAGAACAGCAAGTTAAATTCTTTTATCGACATCGTTGTATTAATTTAGAAGATACAACGGTGACTTTAGAAAACCAAAATAATCAAAGCACTGAAACTTTTACCCAGCAATACGATGCGGTTGTATTGGCTTGTGGAGCTGTGTCGTGGTCACAATTAGGTAGTGATGGTGCATGGCAGCAATGGATGGATCAATCCAGTATTGAACCTTTTCAAGCAAGTAATGCAGGGGTGTTGCACACTTGGTCAGCTTTTATGGAAGGCTGTTTTGGTGAACCTTTAAAGCGTATCAATGCGTGGGTTGAACCTAGCCAGATTACACATGGTGATATTGTGATTACTCACTATGGTTTAGAAAGTGGTGTCATTTATAAACTAGGACGTGCTTTACGAGAACAGCAAAAACAAGGGCAAAGCTTAAATTTGTTTTTAGATTTATTGCCTGATGTAGAGCTTACGCAGTTAGTTAAAAAATTACAGGTTAGCAAAAAACAATCGCTCACTAATATCTGGCGTAAAGCAGGCTTAGACACAGCTAAAATTAACTTAATTCGAGAAGTGGTTGATAAAGCACTATGGAACCAACCAGAGGCTATGGCTCAGCAAATTAAAACACTTCAAATCAAGTTAGAGGGTTTTAGACCCATCGAAGAAGCGATTAGCTGTGCTGGCGGTATTAAGCAAAAAGCATTAACTGAAAGCTTAGAGCTTAAACAAACCTCAGGTGTGTTTTGCTGTGGCGAAATGCTGGATTGGGATGCTCCTACAGGCGGGTATTTGCTGACAGCATGCTTTGCTACAGGGCGCGCGGCTGGTGAAGGCGTGCATTCATTATTAGAGAAATAATAACAGGATAATTTGGTGCTATGTTTGATATGTGAAAAGTGTTATTTTTGAGCGATCAATAATAATAGGATTTACGAGAACATGTCTCAAGCATCACAAGTTTATCAAGGAAGTTGTTTATGTCAGGGTATTCGCTATGAGATTAAAGGCGATATCGGAGATATTATTCAATGCCATTGTCAACGCTGCAGAAAATCCAATGGAACAGCATTTGCCACTAATGCTCCTGTTAAAAGTACAGATTTTAAAATTACCCAAGGTGAAGACCTTGTCAAAAAATTTGCTGTGAACGGGGTGTACCGTTGGTTTTGTAGCGAATGTGGTTCACCTTTGATTAGTTCTCGGGATGCGCAGCCTGAATTATATCGCTTAAGAATTGGGACACTTGATACACCACTAGACCAAAAGCCAACAATGCATATTTTTGCTGCGTCTAAGGCGGAATGGGAATGTATTCAGGATGATTTACCACAATTTGCTGAACGCCCATGATTTTAAAAAGTATGTTTAAATCAAATTCAAGATGATCTAATATACTTAAAATAGGGAGATGGCATTCCTCCCTTGAAAAACCGCCGTATTGGCTAATGATGCCTACGTTACCCTCATGTATTTATATCGCTGGGTACGTAGGTTATTGCGTACTTTGCTTATTTTTGGAGTACGCTGTGTCATATTTCCATTCATTATTTTTTGCTCTTTTAGCGTCTATCTAAAGGGGTGGTCCTATGTATTACTCTCTACTTTCAATTGCTTTCGGCTCAGTTCTAGGGGCATGGTTGCGTTGGTTTTTAGGTTTAAAACTTAACCCGATTTACCCGCAAATTCCACTCGGTACTGTCACTGTTAATTTGGTCGGTGGTTTTATTATTGGTTTTGCGATTGCCTACTTTGCTCAAAGTGATTTAAGCCCTAACTATAAGCTTTTTGTTATTACTGGTTTTTGTGGTGCTTTAACTACCTTTTCAACGTTCTCGATTGAGATCGTCACTTTATTACAAAGTGGTAAGTTGGGAATGGCGATGTTGGGGATTTCCATCCATTTAATTGGATCGTTAATTTTTACGTGTTTGGGGTTGGCGGCTTATCATTGGCTGGCGGGTAACTGATTATTCAGGTGTGTAAGCACCGAAATATATTGCACGGCCTCCGTTTTACGATGTTCTCTCATACCATTTGTGTAGGCATACCTTACTTTTGAAAGATCAAAAGTAAGCAAAAATCTTTTGTTTCGCTGATGCTACATCCATGTAGCACAGCAAAACTGCGGCATCCATGCCGCTTGTCACGATAGTAAATGATGAATTAAAAACTTCTGATTTATTTTGGGATTTGATACGCGTTAAAGTCATCAACAGCCTGACTGAAATCAGCTATATATTGTTTTTGCAAGATATGGGATAAGTGCAAACAGATAACAGGTTCTGTTGATGAAAATGGTTTTGCCTACTTTTCCCAAAAGAAAAGTAGGTCGAGCCGAAGGCTAATCTAGATATAGAACGTCACTGAAAAAACTCTGTTGTGACAATCTTCTAATTTAAGACGTTTCTATTACTTATTTAAATCTATTATTTTTCAGTTAAAGCCTGACCTTCAAACTTCACACCATCCCAACCATTTTGCATAAACTGACGAATATTTTGATGATCAGTTCCTTCTGGTGTAGCCAATACAGATGCGTAGTGTTCTGCAAATAAACTTAAAGTTTGTGCTTGGTCTAAACCTTGTAACTTGGCAAAAGAGAAAACTTTTGCACTGCTTTGATTTTCAGTAGCAGCGTTATGCTGTGCACCATTTTGAAAAGCCGTTGGAGTATGTTGGTAACGTGCTTCAATATGAGCTAAAACGTCTGAAAATTTTGCTGTGCCTGCTTGTAATTGGGCAAGTAACTCTTGTGCCATAATCTTAAACTTCCTATCAAATGGGGCTTAAGCATAGCATTGAATACATGCTTTGAAAGCTTGGCAATTATAAAAATTGAGGAGTTATTGAAAAAAAGCAGAAGAGTTTTTAGACAACTTGTGGATAAGTTTTCTTTTATACACAGTTTAGAAAAGACCGAAAAACATACATAAAAAAAGAAGCCTAAGTGGAGGAGATAGTCTTAGGCTTCCAATGATTTAAGTGTATTGGTCGAATCTTAACGTAAGATTAACTCTTACGATTAAAGCGAGCGAAGCGTTTATTGAAGCTTGCTACACGGCCTTCGTTACTTGCTTGACGTACTTCACCTGTGTAGAAAGGGTGTGAGGCACTTGAAATATCAAGAGTCACATAAGGATAAACTTTCCCTTGATATTCTTTGGTTTGTTTAGACTGAAGAGTACTACCAATTAAGAAGTACACGTCTGCATTGGTGTCATGAAATAACACTTGTTGATAAGCAGGATGAATATCTTTACGCATGAGAGATTGTCCTAAATTATTTTTGATTAAAGAAATGTTATAACATAACGTTTATAAAGTCAATGTAACCTCTAAAAGGCTAGATTGATCAGTAAATTAAGTTAGTTAGAAGGCGGTACAAGCTCTTCAAATAGATCGTTTAGATTGTCATGAACTTTTAAGTGAATTAGGTTCCAGTAATGTCCTGAAATGGTTCTGTTGACCATTAAAGTATCTGGTGATGGTTTAAAGACATCCCAATACTTCAAAGATTTTTTCACGAGTAACATGCCATCATGATGTGATGAATTCTCTGCAAAATCATAAGTGGTGGTAAGCGGGCGTAATAATACTTCAATCCAGAGTTTATATAGATCACTCGGGAATTTGCCTTTTTCAGCAAGTGAATGTAGTTCAAATAATTCTGTTTCGATCAAATCGATATTTTCATGGCGAGCTGCATTTACTAAGCGTTTAAAGTGCTGCACGATTTCATTAGAAAGCGTTTTAACACTGCCATAGTCATAAATAATGACACTACCATCTTGGCGTAAAGCAAAGTTACCTGGGTGAGGGTCGCAGTGAAAACGTTTTAGAAAGAACATTTCCTGACCTAAAGCACGAATCAAACGACGTCCAATCGTATTTCGAATTTCGATAGGCCAAGCGCTGGCTGTTTCAATGCTGTCACCTTGTTCAAGGCTCAAGGTTAAAATACGTCTTGAAGAATAATCTTTATAAACAGTAGGGATGATAATTTTGTCATCTAACTGGCTATGAAAGATTTTAAAAACTTCAAGGTTTTGAGCCTCGATTTCATAGTTAAGTTCTGCTGAAAGACTATCCTGAATTTCTGTAAAAAGCTGATCTTGTAGCTTTTTATCAATTTTAAGTACACCCATTAAACGAAGTGCCAAACGTACTTGTTTTAAGTCACTTTCACAGGCTTCATCAACACCTGGATATTGCACCTTAACAACAACTTGTTCACCACTTGGCAGGACAGCTTTGTGAACTTGGCCAATTGAAGCGGCTGCAAAAGGTTCTTGATCAAAAGATTTAAAGGCAACATTCAGCGGTTTACCAAGCTCACGTTCAACTTGTTGCTGAATAGCAGCAAAGGGCATAGGTGGAGCTTGGCGTTGTAACTTAGAAATTGCTTTAGCAACCTCGGGTGGAAAAATATCTTTATATTGTGATGCAATTTGGCCGACTTTCATGACGGCACCTTTCATTTCGCCTAAGGTGTCGGCAATTTGCAAACCAATATCCTGAAATAGCTTGGTTTTTGAAGCCAGCTTTTGTTCTTCGTCTGCGGTCAAGTTTCGAATCGAGTTAGAAACGGTTTTCGTTGCAATGCTCGCGGTCATTCCTGCAAGTTTCATAAATCGTTTGCCGGGTGAACTTGCATTCTTTGCCATATCTTCGATACCTCATTGACTACAACATAATATTGCCTAGTTTTGATCATAGGTGACAAAGCTTAAAAAGCCTATATGAAATTGTTTATCTCATGTAAGAAAATTTTCGAAAAACAAAATGTTATTTTTATAGTAAAAAATATGAAAAGCTTGTGAAAATCCATTTCATAAACAAAGCTTTAATATCTATAAAGTGCCTGTTTTTTTGGTGGTAATGTGAATGACAGGTTAAATAAAAATAGAGATAACAAAAGTTATGACAAGTTTAAGTTCGGCCCATGGGCGGTCTCAGGCGGTTCCTTTATCTGTGTTTGAGCAGTCAAAAGATGCACATATTATTCGTTCTGATGAAGAAGCAATTGAGCTTGCCAAACAACTTGCTCAAGAGTTTGCACAAGAAGCATCGGAGCGAGACAGAGAGCGCCGTTTACCTCTAAATGAAATTCAACAGTTTTCACAAAGTGGCTTATGGGCTATTACGGTTCCCAAGCAATTTGGTGGTGCCCAAGTTAAATATCGAACCTTGGCTGAGGTCATCAAAACAATTGCGAGTGTTGATCCATCTCTTGCACAGCTTCCTCAAAACCATTTAGCTTTTATTGAACATTTACGCCTTGATGCAGGCCCAGAACAACAACAGTTTTTCTTTAACTTAGTGTTAAGGGGGATTCGTTTTGGCAATGCCTTTTCAGAAAAGCATAGCAAAACGGTGGCTGACCTCACTACCACATTACGAAAGACCGAGCACGGTTATGAAATTAATGGCAAGAAGTTTTTTGCAACTGGTGCATTGCTTGCGCATTGGGTTCCAATTGTCGCTGTAAATGAACAGGGACAGCCTTACGCAGCGCTAGTTCCTCGGGAAACTTCAGGGGTTAATATTATTAATGACTGGTCTGGTTTTGGGCAACGAACCACGGCCAGTGGAACCGTTGAACTTAATCAAGTTCCAGTACGTGAAGAATATCTAATTCCGATTTATCAGGCTTTTGAACGTCCTACTCCAGCAGGTGCAATTTCACAATTTATTCAAGCTGCTGTTGATGCTGGTATTGCACGTGGTGCAATTGAAGAAACAATCCACTATGTCAAAAATCATAGCCGTGCATGGGTCGATTCAGGTTTAGAAAAAGCGAGTGATGATCCCTATACGATTGCAAACATTGGTGATTTAAAAATAAAACTGCGTGCGGCAGAAGCGGTATTAGATTTAGCAGGAGATGCGATCGATCAAGCAATTGCCGATACGACCGAAGAGCATGTAAACCAAGCCACATTACTGGTTGCTGAAGCAAAAGTACTCACTACAGAAGTTGCGATTTTAGCAGCGAATAAGCTTTTTGAGTTGTCTGGAACACGGTCAACCTTGTCTGAGCTTAATCTGGACCGTCATTGGCGTAATGCTCGCACTCACACCTTGCATGATCCAGTGCGTTGGAAATATCACATTGTCGGTAATTACTACCTCAATGGCATCCATCCACCTCGTCATGCATGGAGCTAAAGTGAATAAAAAATAAGATTAGGAGAATAAAGATGACAATTACCCAAATTGAATTAGAAGAGCTATCGGTAGGCGCCGATTATGAAAAGGTAGCAAGTAGATTTCGCCCAGTTTTTGAAAAAATTGCCCAAGGTGCAATTCGGCGAGAAAAAGAACGAATTTTGCCTTTTGAACCGATTCAGTGGTTAAAAGAACTCAAATTAGGTGCGGTACGTGTACCTGTTAAATATGGTGGAGATGGGGTGTCATTGCCACAACTTTTCCAGCTTTTAGCAGAACTGGCGCAAGCGGACTCGAATATTGTGCAAGCGTTGCGTGGGCACTTTGCTTTTGTTGAAGACCGTTTAGTTGCGCATAAAGAGCATTCGCAGGAGGTTTGGTTTCAGCGTTTTGTACAGGGTGATTTAGTTGGTAATGCATGGACCGAAGTTGGAAATGTGCAAATCGGTGATGTCGTTACACGAGTAACCAAAGATGCTTCGGGTAACTTGGTAGTGAATGGTGAAAAATACTATTCAACGGGAAGTATCTTTGCAGACTGGATCGATTTATTTGCTTACGATGAAGTGAATGACCGTCATGTGATCGCTGCTATTTATCGCCATGAAGCTGGGGTAAGTGTGATTGATGATTGGGATGGCTTTGGTCAAAAGACAACGGGCAGTGGTACTTTAAAAGTACATCAGGTGCATTTGCCGGCTTCGCATCTTATTCCATTTGACCAGCGTTTTAAATATCAAACTGCTTTCTATCAAGTAGTACACCTTGCAACTTTAACGGGTATTGCACATGCGGCAGTAGAAACTTTTAGTCAGGAGATACGTGAGCGAAAGCGTATTTTTAGTCATGGTAATGGTGACCTTGTTCGTCACGACCCACAAGTTTTACAGGTGGTGGGTAAAGCCTCTGCTCAAGCCTATGGAAGTCTAGCAATTACGATTAAAACAGCCGAAGCATTACAAAAGGCTTATGAAAGTCACTTTAGTGAGTTAGAGGTGAAAGAACATCAGTTTAATGTAGATGCTGAGCTCGAATCGGCGCAAGGGCAGGTGGTGATTTCTAATTTGGTACTCGATTTAACCAGCCAATTATTTAATGCTTTGGGCGCGTCAGCAAGTAGTCAGGTCAAACAACTCGACCGTTTCTGGCGTAATGCACGAACGGTTTCTTCACATAATCCGCTTATTTACAAAGAAAAAGTGATTGGAGATTGGGAGGTAAACCGTACCGATTTACCTTTTGTCTGGCAAATTGGGGCAAGCCCGCGAGCCAAGTCTGCATAAAATAAAAAAGCCGATGTTTCATCGGCTTTTTTATTAGGTCTGGCTTAAACGTTTGGTATTTAAATAAAGCCGTGAGAGTAATAAAACACAAGCAATGCTTAAACCAATAATCAAACCTAGCCACACACCAGCCACGCCCCAATGGGTATAACGTGCTAAATAAAGCCCGATAGGGAACGCGATCACCCAATATGCCATAAGCGTAATCCACATCGGTGCTTGCGTATCTTGCATCCCTCTTAAACAGCCTGCGGCACTCACTTGCAATGCATCCATCAGCTGATAACCCATTGCAAACCAGAGTAAATACATGGCAACAGGAACTACATCTATATCTTGAGTATAAACCGAGACAATTTGTTCACGACCTAGAGCAATAAAAGACATGGTCAATAAGGCAAAAAATATTGCTGTGCTCAGACCAATTTTTTGGACTTGGTACATCGAAGCCCAGTTCTTTTCACCATAATAGGTTCCCACACGAATAGTTAAGGCAATCGCGAGTGAAAGCGGGATCATAAACAGCACTGAGGTGACTGAAATTGCGACTTGATGTGCTGCAATAAACACTTCACCCAGTGGACTAAGCACCAATGCACCTGTACTAAAAATACTGACTTCAAAGAACACGGCTAAACCGATGGGTAGGCCAAGCTGTAAAATTCTTTTTACCCAAGTCAGATTAATTTTATCGAATCTGCTAAAAATAGACGTGTTTCGATAAGCCGAAGCTTTGTAAATATAGCCAGCTAATGTAATTAGCATGAGCCACTGTAAAATGGAGGTTGCAAAGCCACAGCCTGCGCTACCCAAGGCAGGAATTGGTCCTAAGCCATACATAAAGATCATGTTTAAAGGGATTAAAACCACTAATGCCAGTAAGCTAATGACCGTTACAGGACGTGGATGGCCTAAAGCCTCAGAATAACCGCGTAGGGCTGCGTACATGGTCACAGCTGGCATACCTAAACCAATCGCATGTAAGAACAAACTTGCTTTAGGCTGTAGGCTCTCTGGTACGCCAAACACATGCAAGAAAAACGGCATAAGCTGCAAAATGAGCATAGCCATTACGCCTAAAATGATGGCGACCCATAAGGATTGACGGACAATGACAGGAATTTGTTCTGTATTTCTTGCGCCCTTTGCTTCAGCGACCAAAGGTGTAGTTGCAATCATAATGCCACTGAACAGGAGCATGACTGGGATCCATAAGCCCACACCTACCGCAATTGCTGCTAAATCGGTTGCAGATAAATGCCCAGCCATAATAGTGTCAATTAACCCAAATCCCGCTTGAGCAAACTGGGTAATTAAAATCGGTAGCATTAAGTGGAAGAGTTGTTTTAATTCAGACCGAAAAGATGTGACATTCGACACAAAAGGTACTCTTTTTAAATATAAAAATGAAGCTAACGTTGCAAAGTGAGTAACACACCGACAAAGATGATCACGCCACCAAGGAACCGTTGCCATGTAACAGGTGTCTTTTCTGTACCCAACCAACCAAAATGATCAAGCAACATTGAAATGAGCAATTGCCCAAAAACGACTAGCCCTGTAAAGGTTAAAAAACCAAGTTTAGGTGCAGTATAAATGCTCATGCTAATTGCATAAACCCCAAGGAATCCTCCTGTCCAAAGAAGCCATGGAATATTTGTTATTTCACTTAAAGTGGGCTTCTCGGCACTTTGAAAGAAAACCATAACGGCTAAAACAATAGTACCTATGAAAAATGATAATAAAGCTGCCTGCAAGGGTGAGTGTAGTTGCTCGCGCAGTTGAGCATTGATTGCAGTCTGAAAAGCCATGGCAACACCGATTCCCATAGCTAGAGGTAAGATCAGGAAAAGTTGACTAGAGAATTTCATCATTTTTATCAATATTTAAGTATGTTTAAAAACAGTCTAAAGCAATTAAGGTATGTTTTCATAAGCCCATTGATGCAGTCATGTTAAAATAGAAATATTGTGTAAATTGGACCTGCTCCTTGGCCGTATTAAACCCTGCTTCTGTTCCTTTATCTTTATATATTCATATGCCTTGGTGCGTGCGTAAATGTCCATATTGTGACTTTAACTCGCATGCCGTACCAGATGGAGCGCTTTCGGCAGAACTCGAGCAAACCTATTTAAAAGCATTGGTGGCCGACTTTGAAACTCAAGTTGAGATGGCTCAGGGACGTTCAATTCACAGCGTATTTATTGGTGGTGGAACGCCTTCACTTATTTCTGCCAAAGGCTATGCGTGGCTGTTTGAACAGCTTAAGTCATTACTCAAATTTGAAGATGGCTGTGAAATCACCCTAGAGGCAAATCCCGGAACACTAGAACATGATCCGTTTGCAGGCTATTTAGAAGCAGGTATTAACCGTTTATCGATTGGTGTGCAGACTTTTAATACAGAGCACTTGCAAAAGCTTGGGCGTATTCATTCAGCCAACAATGCTATGGATGCAATTGAGCAGGCACGACAAGCAGGCTTTAAGCGTGTTAATGTCGATTTAATGCATGGCCTACCTGAGCAAACGCTAGAACAAGCGCTGTATGATTTAAAGGTTGCTGTAGAGCATGGCGCGACACATATCAGTTGGTATCAACTGACTATTGAGCCAAACACCGTATTCTTCCGTACTCAACCCGTTTTACCTCAAGATGAAGTGCTAGAAGATATTCAAGAGCAGGGAGAGGCTTATCTAAAAGCCAATAGTTTTATAAATTATGAAGTGTCGGCTTGGCGTAAAGAGCAGCCTTCAGCGCATAATTTAAATTATTGGGAATTTGGTGATTACCTTGCGATTGGTGCAGGGGCACATGGCAAAGTTACACAACCAGATGGTGTGTACCGTTTCCAAAAAACTCGCTTACCGAAAGACTATTTGGCTAAGGTTCCAGCCGAACATTTGCAAATGAAAAAGATTGAGGCAGAAGAGTTACCTTTTGAGTTTATGATGAATACTTTACGTCTAAATGATGGTGTAAAAGCTGAGTTATATGAGCAGCGTACAGGTTTAAGCCTAGATCACTTAAATGAAGTACTCACTTCTCTACGAGCTAGAAAACTACTGGTAGATGATGTTTCCCGTTTAGCCTGTACGGAGCAAGGCCATATTTTCTTAAACTCAGTGCTTGAAGAGTTTTTATAATTAAACAAACTAAAAGCCGCGTCATCAGATGCGGCTTTTTTTATTTTAGCGAGTGGTATAACCGCCATTTGCAAAAATTGTTTGACCTGTAATCCACCAACCTTCGGTTACCAGAAAGCGAACTAAAGGTTCGATATCTTCAATTTTGGTGAGTCCACCTAAAGCTGAAGCCGATTTATGATAAGCGACTGCTTCGGCAGATTCCTGACCATAAAAGAAAGGTGTATCCATTGGGCCAGGTGCAACCGCAGTCACGGAAATCTGGCGATCACCAAATTCTTTTGATGCAGCACGTGTGTAATGCTCAACAGGTGCTTTTAAACCTTCATAGGTTGAATAGAGTCCAGTGTAGGCTGCAAGAAGAGAAGTCACGATTGAACAAATCTTTCCACCATCATTTAAATGACGACCCGCCGATTGAATAAAGAAATAGGCAATTTTTGAGTTGATATCGCTCATGCTATCAAACTCTTGTTCTGTGGTATCTAAAAAAGATTTCTTTAAAACCTTTCCAACTGTATTGATCGCAATATCAATTCCGCCAAAATGCTGCTTAGTGTCTAAGAAGAGCTTTTCGATATTATCAATATCCGTTAGGTCTGCCTGAATTAAAACGGCATCTACACCGAATGCTCTTACATCTGCGAGCGTCTGTTCAGCATCTGCTTGAGTTTCAGCGCTATTGTAGTGAATTGCGAGTTTTGCGCCTTGTTCTGCAAATTTACGGCTAATCAGTCCACCTAAGTTTTTTGCGCCGCCTGTAATCAATACAACTTTATCTTTAAGAGTATGAGTTGCCATGATGGTTGTTCCTATGCTGACTTGTTTTAATGTGTTTTTAGTCTAGATTGGCGGTAATTTTTGATCAATTATGCTAGTTTGGTTTAACTATTCAAAAAATACGAACAATTAAATGGATCGGTTGCAGCAATTTTTTATTTTTACAAAAGTCGCTAAGCGACAAAGCTTTAGTGAAGTGGCAAATCAGCTTGATTTACCTCGCTCGACAGTAACGAGCGCAATTCAACAGCTAGAAACTCACTATGGGGTACGCTTATTTCATCGAACTACGCGTAAAGTCAGTCTTACCCAAGATGGCCAACGAATATTACCCGAGTGTCAAAATCTATTATTTGATTATGAACAGCTCGAACAGCTTATACAGGCACAAAAACAGCATTATCGTGGCACGCTAAAAATTTCAATGCCCAGCCGAATCGTACATCAAGTGATTATCCCTGAACTTCCCGATTTTTATAGTCGCTATCCAGATATCCATTTACAACTTCATAGCTCTGATGACATTACTGACTTAATCGAGAAAGGAATCGATTGTGTTGTTCGGGTGGGGCAGCTAGATAATAGTAGTTTAATTGCGAAGTTCGTTGGTAACTTGATTATGGTGAACTGTGCAAGTGCTGATTATTTAGAACAGTATGGTATTCCTGAACAATTAGAAGATCTATCTCAACACAAACTCATTAACTATGCGGGAGCAGTAGGAGAAAAACAGGGCGTATTCTTATATCAAGATGGAGCTGTGATGATGGATAGTGCTTTAAGCGTAAATAATACGGAAGCCTATATTGCAGCGGCTATTGCAGGTTTAGGAATTATTCAACTTCCA